>CAKUHJ010000021.1 GCA_934655935.1 uncultured Oscillospiraceae bacterium
GGATAAGACGGAGGGCGCGCGCTACCGCAATGTGTTCGGCAGCTATTCCCACGGGTGCCTGCTGCCCAAGAACCCTGAGCTGTGCGACCTGATTCTCCGGACCGCGCTGCAGCGCAAATATCCGGAGGCGGAGCTTTCCAGGCTGGATGATACGCTGGAGCTGCGCGCGCACGACTATATGCTGAACCGGCTGAACCGGGGCTGAAGCCCTGCTTTATGTAAGCGATATCAGGAAAAAATTGAGGCGGCGGGAATATCCCGCCGCCTCAGCGTGTCGAAAAAGTCTTTTCGCCCCGCTGAGTCCGGTTTTCTGAACTTTAAAAAAGTTCAGAAAACCGCTTGATTGAACGCGAAGGGGGCTTTTTGCCCCCTTCACACTTCCCCCGCTGCTCAGTCGCAGAGCTGCAAATCATAGTTTTTCGACAGTCTCCCTTTTTCCCTATTTCCTCCAGAAAGGAGCGATTATGATGAGTGAATACAAAAGCCTTCCGTGCATGCCCGTGCTGGCGCTGCGCGGCCTGGTGGTGTTTCCGGGCTGCGTGACGCATTTCGACGTCGGCCGGGTGAAATCCTCCAAGGCGGTTGAGGATGCGATGCGGGCGGACCAGACGATTTTCCTGGTTGCGCAGCGCGATACGGAATGCGCGGACCCCAAGCGGGCGGACCTGTTTGAAATCGGCACGATTGCAACCGTGCGGCAGATTCTCCGCCTGCCGGGCGATAATATGCGCATCCTGGTGGAAGGACGCACGCGCGCCCGTCTGGCCGACGTGATTCATGCCGAGCCCTACCTTTTCGCGCGCGTGGAGGAGCTGGAGATTCCGCCCTGCAACCAGGCCCTGCCGCGTACGCGCGCGCTTGTGCGCCACGCGCAGGAGCTGTTTGAGAGCTTTATCGATCTTGCGGTAAAATCCGGGCAGGATGCGTTGACGCAGGTGTTTTCCGCGCAGGACCCCGGCTTTGTGGCCGATTTTATCGGGCAGAATGCGACGTTTGATTTTGAAGAGAAGCAGAAGATTCTTTCGACGCTTCCGCCGGTGCGCCGGCTGGAGCTGACGGTGGGGCTGCTTGCAAAGGAACTGGATATTCTGCAGCTGGAAAATCAGATTTCGGAGAAGGTCCAGGACAGCGTCAACAAGAATCAGCGGGATTATTACCTGCGGGAGCAGCTGCATGCGATCCGCTCGGAGCTCGGCGAGGATGACGACGACGATTCCGAGGCCTACCGGAAGAAAATTCTGGCGCTGCAGCTGAGCGCCGAGACAGAGGAAAAGCTTCTGAAGGAGGTCCGCCGCCTTTCCAAGCAGCAGGGCGGCTCGGCCGAGGGCGCGGTGCTCCGGACGTATCTGGATACGGTTCTGGAGCTGCCGTGGAACCAGACGACCAAGGAACGCCTGGACGTTAAGGCTGCGCGGAAGATTCTGGACGCCGATCATTTTGGCCTCGATAAGGTCAAGGAGCGGATTCTGGAAACGCTCGCCGTGCGGCAGCTCGCGCCGGAGCAGCCGGGGCAGATTCTCTGCCTGGTCGGCCCGCCCGGCGTCGGCAAGACGTCGATTGCGATTTCCATCGCACGCGCGCTCAACCGGAATCTCGCCCGGCTGTCTCTTGGCGGCGTTCATGACGAGGCGGAAATCCGCGGCCACCGGAAAACCTATATCGGCGCGATGCCGGGGCGGATTATGTCCGCGCTCATACAGGCCAGAAGCAGGAATGCGCTTTTGCTGCTGGATGAGATCGACAAGCTCGGCAGCGACTACAAGGGCGATCCCTCCTCCGCGCTGCTGGAGGTGCTGGACTCCGCGCAGAACAACGCCTTCCGCGACCACTATCTGGAGGTCCCCTTTGACCTCAGCCAGTGCATGTTCATTACCACGGCCAACACGACGGATACCATTCCGCGCGCGCTGCTGGACCGGATGGAGGTCATTGAGCTGGGCTCCTATACAGACGAGGAAAAGCTGCAGATTGCAAAGCGGCATCTGCTCCCGCGGCAGCTGAAAAAGCATGGCGTCGCGCGGAGCTCGCTGCAGGTTTCGGACGATGCAATCCGAGAAATCATCCAGTGCTACACACGGGAAGCCGGCGTCCGGAGTCTGGAGCGGGAGCTTGCTGCGGTGTGCCGGAAGAGCGCCATGAAGCTTGTTTCCGGAGACAATGTCAAAAGAATCCGCGTGACCGGCGCAAATCTGGAGGAATTCCTCGGCGTGCGCCGTTTCCTGCCGGAGGACCGGCCCTCGCAGGACGCCGTCGGTCTGGTGACCGGCCTTGCCTGGACGCAGGTGGGCGGAACCACGCTGGAGGTCGAGGTCAACGTGGTGGAGGGCAGCGGCAAGCTCCTTCTGACCGGCAACCTCGGCGAGGTGATGAAGGAATCCGTGGAGGCGGCCATGAGCTATATCCGCTCCAGAAGCGAGGCGCTCGGGCTTGCACCGGATTTCTATCAGAAAAAGGATATTCACGTCCACTTCCCGGAGGGCGCCGTGCCCAAGGACGGGCCGTCCGCCGGTATTACCGTGTGCACGGCAATTGTCTCCGCGCTGACGAACCGCCCGGTGCGGCGGGACGTCGCGATGACCGGCGAAATTTCCATCCGGGGCCGGGTTCTGCCGATCGGCGGCCTGAAGGAAAAAACGATGGCGGCGCTCCGGCACGGCATGAAAACCGTGATTATCCCGGCCGCGAACGAGCGGGATCTGGAGGAAATCGACCAGACGGTCCGCGCTGCGCTGAATTTTATTACCGTCAGGAGCGCAGACAGCGTGCTTTCCGCGGCGCTGCTTCCGGCGCAGGCTGCTTCGGAGCTTCCGCAGCAGCCGGAGAAGCCCGTGGAGCCGCTGCTGGACGCCGTGCCGCCTGCCAAGCCCGCGCGCAAGCCGCGCGTGCGCCAGTGAGGTGGCGGCGATGAACCTTCATAACGCGGAGTTTGTCCGCTCTGTGACCTCGGTTTCCGATTGCCCGAAGGACCGCCTGCCGCAGATTGCCTTTGCGGGCAAGTCCAACGTCGGCAAGTCCTCGGTGATCAACCGCCTGCTGCTGCGAAAGAACTTCGCGCGCGTGGGCGAGGCGCCGGGAAAAACGACGCATATCAATTTTTTTCGCATCGATGAAAAAATCTATCTGGTGGATCTTCCGGGCTACGGCTATGCGAAGGTTCCTATGAAGGAGAAGGAACGCTGGGGAAAGCTGATGGAGGCCTATTTTGCCGCCGCGGACACGCTCAGCTATGGCGTAATGATCGTCGACGCCCGGCACAAGCCGACGGCCAACGATGTGATCATGGCAAACTATTTTCTCCAGACCGGGAAGCCCTTCGCCGTTGTCGCAAACAAGCTGGACAAGCTGAAAAAAAGCGAAATCGAGCCGAATCTTCTGTGCATCCGGCAGACGCTTTCGCTGCCGGAGACGGTGCAGCTGATTCCGTTTTCGGCGGAGAAGGGCGACGGACGGGAGGCGCTGCTTGCCATCGTCCTGAAGCTTGCCGGAGAATCCGATTAAGCGCGCAAAAGGGACTGCCCATGCAGGGCAGTCCCCTTTTTGTTTGGAGGAGGCTTATGCGGCTTCCTGGTTCATGTTGGTGAAGACCTGGGCGCCCATTGCGCGCGTCGCCGTGCCGGTGGGGTTGAACAGACCGTTGCTGCCGGCCAGATACTGCGCAGCTGTGCAGTAGGTCACGCCCTCCAGCGCCCAATCGGCGATGGAATCCAGATCGGTGTAGGGCAGCTGAACGGCGAAGGCTTCGCCGGGCTTGCTCATGACCTTGTCATAGCCATAGAGAACCTTGGCCATTTCCTGACGGGTCACGGGCTTCATGGGCTGGAAGGTGCCGTCGGCATAGCCGTCGACAATGCCGTTGTCCGAGGCCCAGACGACCGCGCCGGCATACCAGCCGTCAAGCTCGCAGTCGGAGAACTTGTCGGTGACTCTGGTTTCCACCTTCGGAGAACCGGCCTGACGGTAGAGCATCGTTACCAGCATGCCGCGGGTCAGGGGCGCGTCGGGATTGAAGGCGCTGCCGGAGCCGTTCATAATGCCCTTTTCCGTGACAAAATTGATGGCGTTCACAGCCCAGCTGCCGTCGGCGACGTCAGAATAGGCCGTGGGGATGACCGTGATGCGGCCGGAGGGATTTGCGTAATAGGCGGGAACGCTGCCCTTGAGATAGTCCTTGATGTAGGTGATGAGCACCTGATTGTCGGGCATGACGTTCTGACGGGTGAAGGTGTTGTCCTTGAACATGTTGATGCCGTCGCCGCAGTCCTCGAGCATGTAGTTGTGGGAAGCGAGGGTATATGTGGCCTTCGGGTCGATGTCCACATACTTGTTGCCCTTGAGAACCTGAACGTTCTTTACGCGGCGCTCGCCGTCCACGGAAACGAACATCTTCTTCTCATCTGTCTTGACAGAGGACTTCACCGAAGTGTCAATGGTGTAGCGGAGGCCGGAGACCTGCAGGAAGCCGCCGTTTTCGCCCAGCGCGTTTTCACCGTCGGAGGCGACGCCCTGCACATTGCGGGAGGTGAACTCCAGCGCGTCGAGAATCTGCTGGCCGGTGGCCTTTACAACGCAGAGCATGTTGCCGTACGGATGAAGCTTGATGATGTCGGCGTAGGTCAGCTCGCCCTTCTTGAGGTCGGCGCGGATGCCGCCGCCGTTGACGAAGGCAATGTCTGCGCCGCCGACCATGCGGTAGGCGTCCGCACACAGATCGCCCAGACCGGTTTCCCGGTTGCGGACTGCGCGCGTGCCGTCCGCGCGGTTCGTGGAGATATCGGCGTCCGTTTTCGCGACGACGGTCTCAAGAACCGCCTTGTTCTTGGCCTGGATGTCCTTGACATAGGCGTCGACAGTGGGGTCCTTCTCTGCGTAGTCGGTGACAAGCTCCGTGGTGAACTTGCCGTCCTTGATGGTCAGCTTGCCGATGGCGGCCAGCTGCGTGCCGGTGGAGGAGAGGGGAATTTCCTTGCCGTCCTTGTTGGCAACCATGTCCATCGCGATGGTGGAGTGGGAGTGGCCATCCAGCACCACGTCGATGCCGGTTGTGTTGGCGATCAGATCGGTCGAACGCCAGGGAGCGGAGGTCTCTTCGATGCCGAGGTGTGCGATCACGATGACATAGGCTGCGCCCTCTGCCTTGGCGGCGTCCACGGTCTTCTGAACGGTGGTGTAAAGCTCCTGGCCGTTGTTTCCCTCAGCGAAGCTGTAGACGAACTCGCCCTTGTCGTTCTGGAAATAGGCGGGCGTGGACTTCGTGAAGGATTCCGGCGTATCCACACCGATGAATGCGACCTTCACATCGCCGTAGGTCTGGATGGCGTAGGGCTTGTAGCCGGTCAGGCCCTTGCCGTCGTCTGCGGTGTAGGTCAGGTTGCAGCACAGATACTGATACTTGGCCTTGTTGATGAGCGTCTGCAGCTGCGGCAGCTGATAGTCGAACTCATGGTTGCCGAAGGAAGCAAAGTCGTAGCCGGTCTCGTTCATGATATCGACGAGATATTCACCCTTGGAGAGGGTGCCGAGCTCCGCGCCCTGTACGGCGTCGCCGCAGTCAACCAGCGCGACATATTCATGCTCGGCGGCCATGGCCGCCTTATACGCCGCGAGCCCCGCGTAGCCGATGTTCTTGTCGACTGCGCAGTGGACATCGTTGGTATAAAGCACCACGATGTCATTTGCCTTTTCGTCGGCTGCGAAGGCCGCGGTCATAAGACCCAGGACCATCACGACAGCCAGAAGAAGCGCCACAATTTTCTTCATAGTGTCCTCCTTAATTTTCTCCTTCCCGGCGAACGCCGGCAAAGCCGGCTCCCCCTGTACCAGAAGGATGATATACTATGATTATAGCGCATGTCCCAGGGAAACGCCATAGTCATAGGATGGAAAAAGAATGATATTTTTTCGGCACTATTCACAAAAAATCTGCGCCCGCCCGAAGAAAATTGTCGGAGCGGACGCAAAAATGCAGCCTCAGCGCGTTTTCGCGCGGCTTGGCGCGGCAAACGGGAGATCCTTCAGAACGACGGTGCGGATAAAGCGGAAGGTTTCCTTCTCGCCCCGGTCGCGGAGCATGGTGAGAAGCGCGTGAAGCTCACGGTAGGTATCCGGATGCATGCAGCCGGATTCGCAGGCGCGCAGAAGATAGTCAAGAGGCGAGGCGTCTGTATAATTCTGTCCCTCGTAGGTCCTGCAGGCGGCAATCCGGTCCATGACCATCTCGGCAAGGTAGCGCCGGGGCATCGGCACGGGCTCGTAGCGCCGCGTCTGCGCGTTGAGATCCGTCCAGTACTCGTAGTGGTGGCGGTTGCGGCCCTTGTGGTGCATCCAGGCTGCGCTGTAGCCCCTGGCCTCGCGCTCGGCGGCGTTCGGGCTGCGGACGCCCTGATAAAAGCGCACGCCTGTCCAGAACTCGGCAGGGGAGAACTTGGACAGATCGTGGCACAGTCCCTGCCGGTACAGGCCCACGCGAAAGCAGCCGCAGAGCACCAGATGGCGGTGCCGGGCAACGGTTTTCAGATGTCCCCAGAAACGATGCATGCAGCCTCTCCTTAAAATCAATGCCTGCCGGAAGCTCTTTATCCGGCAGGCATATTATACGACGCGGGACGGGAAAAAGCAACCGCGTCAGAGAAGCCCCTGAATCAGGATGATCAGAATCAGCGCCGGCAGCACATACCGGAAATAGGGCTTCAGCCAGCGGCCCAGGCGGATGCCGGAGCCGGTATTTGCCTCCTCCAGATATTTGTCGAAGCCCCAGCCCCATTTGCTCACGCAGAACAGCAGGAAAATCAGAGAGCCGATGGGAAGCAGCAGATTGCTGACGAGGAAATCCTCGCTGTCAAGAATGTCGCGCGCGCCGATGAGGTGTACGGAGCTCCAGAGATTATAGCCGAACACGCACGGCAGGCTTGCGGGAATCAGAACCAGCGTCCCGATGAGCGAGGCCTTCTTCCGGCTGAAGCCGAACATATCCATGCAGAACGAAACCAGATTTTCCAGCACGGCCAGAACCGTGGAGAAGCTGGCAAAGATCATGAACAGGAAGAAGAGCGTGCCCCACAGCCGTCCAGAGGCCATATTCACAAAGACGTTCGGGAGCGTGATGAAAATCAGCGACGGGCCCTGAGCCGGGGCGACGCCATAGGAGAAGCAGGCAGGGAAGATAATCGTGCCCGCCATCAGCGCGACAAAGGTGTCCAGCGCGCAGATATGCACCGCCTCGCCGGCAAGCGTCTGCGCCCGGCTCATGTAGCTGCCGAAAATCTCCATGGCGGCAATGCCGAGGCTGAGGGTGAAGAAGGCCTGGTTCATAGCGGCGCTCAGCACGCTGCCGAGGCCCTTTTCCCGGATAGAGTCGGCGGAAGGGAGCAGATAGAATTTCATGCCCTCTGCCGCGCCGGGGAGCGTCAGGCTGTGCACGGCCAGCACCAGAATCAGCGCCAGCAGCGCCAGCATCATGACCTTTGTGACACGCTCAAGGCCGTTCTGAAGGCCGAAGCTGCACACCGCGAAGCCGAGCACCACGACCAGAACCGTCCAGAGGCTCATCTCGCCCGGCGAGGCCAGCAGCTGCGAGAAGACGGCGGCGGAGGCCTCTGCGTCCATCCCGGCGGTAAACGTGCCGGTGAGGAATTTGCAGAAATAGCTGATCATCCAGCCGGTAACGGTTGTGTAATACATCATCAGGACCAGGCAGCCCAGCATGCAGAACCAGCCGTGGACGTGCCATTTCTGGCCGGGCTTCTCCAGCTCCCGGTAGGCGAGCACCGCGCTTTTTCGCCCGGCGCGGCCGACGGCCAGCTCCATGGTCAGCACCGGCACGCCCATGCACAGCAGGCAGATCAGATAAAACAGTACAAAATAGCCGCCGCCGTTTTCTCCGGCGACGTACGGAAAGCGCCAGACGTTTCCAATGCCGATTGCGCAGCCCGCGCTGACCAGCAGAAAGCCCAGCCGCGAGCCAAAGGATTCTCGTTTCATGTCTCTTCTCCTCTTTCTCGATTCTGAACATCATTATATGGAAAAAGTCAAGGATTGACAAGAAGCGATACGCAATGCTAGAATAAGTAATACTTATAATAGAAAACGGAAGGGCAGAAGGACATGAACCGCAACCAGCTCAAGTATTTCGTCTCCGCGGCAGAAAACCGCAGCATTACCCGCGCGGCCGAGCAGTTCGATATTTCGCAGACCGCGGTCACCCAGCAGATTCAGCTCCTGGAGCAGACGCTGGGCTGCGCGCTGTTTGACCGCAGCACGCGCCCGATCACGCTGACGCCCGCCGGGCGGAGCTTTTACCTGGAGGCGCGCGGCATTCTCGAGCAGATGACGCTTGCCATCGAGCACGCGCACGACGCGTCTGCGGGGCTGACGGGGAGTTTGCGCGTGGGCTATCTCAAGGGCTATGAGCGGAGCGACCTGTCGGTTCTGATGAGAAGGTTTCACCGGCAGTATCCGAACGTGCTCATCAGCTTCTACCGATGCTCCTCGGACGTGCTGGCCGCGGGGCTTCTCAACCAGGAATACGACGTGATCTTCACCTGGGACAGCACCAACCTCAAGCAGGATAAGAATTTTGAAACCTGCGTGGTGGACGAAATCCGGCTCATGGCGGCGCTTTATGCGGGGCACCGGTTCTCCAAGCGCGTGCAGCTGCGCCGCGAGGAGCTGCACGGCGAGCAGATTCTGTACATGTCGCCGTCCGAGGCCGTCGATTCCTACGGCGACGTATTTTTTATGGATCTGTACCGGCAGGCGGGCTTCAAGCCGCACATTCTCTTCCGCTCGTCCGATATTGAGAGCGTCCTGCTCATGGTTTCTGCGGAGGAGGGGATTTCCATCCTGCCCGATTACTTTACCAACAAGCTCTGCAATGCGGACAACCTGGTCTTCGTCCCGCTCGAGGGCGAGCAGGAGAAGGAGGAGATCATTGCCGCCTGGCGCAGCGATCAGCAGAATCCGGCGCTGGGCCGCTTTCTGGCGGAGCTGAAGAAGACGCTGAAGGAGTCCCACGTATAAAAATAGTCATAAAACTTCATGCATGCGTACACTGCATCACGAAAATGCGAAAATGCCGGTGCATGAAGTTTTTGTGCATCATTTCCGGTTGCCCCACAGGGGCGAGGAAATGGCATATTCTTATTTTTGCTATGCTTTTGCATAGCAAAAAAGTTAGAGCCGGTTCCTTTGTCCCAGTTTACCAGGACAAAGAAACCGGCTCTGAGCGGTCACAGCCTGTTACAGCGCGGCGATTGCGTCAATTTCCACCTGCGCGTCCTTCGGCAGCGCGGAAACCTCAACGACAAAGCGCGCAGGCGGGTTTTCCGGGAAAAAGGCGGCGTAGGCCTCGTTGATGCTGGCAAACGCCTTCATATCGCGGATATAGAGCCCGCACTTGACGACGTCTTCGGGCTTGCCGCCGGCGGCTTCTACGAGCGCGAAAATATTCTTCATGGACTGCCGGACCTGCGATTGCAGATCGTCCGGCATTATGCCGGTCACCGGATCAATGGGAAGCTGACCGGAGATATAAAGCGTCTGGTTCCCGACGACGGCCTGGGAATAGGGGCCGATGGCCGCGGGCGCGTTGGCAGTGCTGACAATGCGTTTGCTCATCTTAATGACGGTCCTTTCTGTATGGCCCGGCACGGAAAATCCGGCTCACGGCAAGACTGCACACCCTTCTTCGAATACGCACTACACCCGTTACCTGTACAGCCAGCTCAGAACCGGCTGCCTCACGGCACACAGGGTGGACTGCTTAGTGCTGCTTGGTTCCCCACCTGACACGGTTCACAGAGCCCTGTTGCGTAAGACCGGTTCGTCAACGCCGCTTATACAGGTCAGACGGCACAGCACGTACCCTCGGTCGGGAATTCCTCCCCACTGCTGCGGATTGTGGGCAACAGGGCACCGCAATCTCCCCGAGTAGTGCAGCCTTGCCGCGAGCCGGAAAACCGGCTTCGCCTGAATCATATTCAGTCGAGCTTGCTCTCCACAAAATCCACGAGCTCGCCGACCGTTGTGACCTTATCCTCCAGCTCCAGCTCCACGCCGAGCTGCTCCTCCAGATCCATTACCATCTCCACGGTGTCCAGAGAATCGACGCCCAGGCTTTCAAATGTGGTATCGCGGGCGATTTCATCTGCGGGAATGTCCAGCTGCGAGGCCAGATAGGACTGGATTTTTTCAAACATGTCAATTCCTCCGTTACAGACGGCGAACCAGAAATCCCGCCGCCCAAGTTTCAACAAGACTATGATACGGATATTTTCGCGCTTGTCAAGAGGAAATCTTCAAATTGCCGCGCTCAGCTCAGAAAGTCGCGGAGCTTCTTGCTGCGCGACGGGTGCCGCAGCTTTCTGAGCGCCTTGGATTCGATCTGGCGGATACGCTCGCGGGTCACGTCAAACTGCCGCCCGACCTCCTCCAGCGTGTGCGGCCTGCCGTCGGTCAGGCCGAAGCGCATGCGCAGGACCTGCTGCTCGCGGCTGGTGAGCGTGGACAGAACCTCCTCCAGCTGCTCGCGCAGAAGGGAGTACGAGGCTTCCTCCGAGGGCTGGGAGGCCTCGTCGTCCGGGACGAAGTCGCCCAGATGGCTGTCCTCCTCCTCGCCGATCGGCGTTTCCAGAGAGACCGGCTCCTGCGCAATTTTCAGAACCTCCTCCACCTTGCTGACCTCCAGATGCAGCTCGTCCGCAATTTCCTGCGTGGTGGGCTCCCGGCCAAGCTGCTGCACCATGGCGTGTGAGGTGCGCAGAACCCGGTTGATGGTTTCCACCATGTGCACGGGGATGCGGATGGTGCGCGCCTGGTCGGCGATGGCGCGGGTAATGGACTGGCGGATCCACCAGGTGGCATAGGTGGAGAACTTGTAGCCCTTGGTGTAGTCGAATTTTTCAACGGCCTTCATGAGACCCAGGTTTCCCTCCTGAATGAGGTCCAGAAGCTGCATCCCGCGGCCGACATAGCGCTTGGCAATGGAAACCACCAGCCGCAGATTTGCCTCCGACATGCGCTTGCGCGCGTCCTCGTCGCCCTCGGCCATACGCTTGGCGACCTCGAGCTCCTCCTCCGGAGACAGGAGCTTGATGCGCCCGATCTCCTTGAGGTACATGCGGACCGGATCGTCGAGCTTGACGCCGTCCGGGACGTCCTCTGCGTTCTCAAGCGCCTGGGCGTCTGCAAGGTCGGCCTCGTCCTGCGCGTCCAGTCCCTCCTCCTCGATGGACTGAATTTCATCCAGCGTCGGGTCGTCCAGATCGCCGGCCTTGCCGATCAGGTCCAGAACGTCGGAAACGTCGATTTCGATGCCCGCGCTCTCCAGAATGTCATAGAACTGCTCGGTCTGTGCCTGCGTGGCGTCGATGTCGTCCAGGGTGCTGACCAACAGCTTGGAGGAAATTTTTTTGGTCTTGCAGGCGCCCTCCAGCAGAGCTTCCAGCTTTTTGCGGCTCTGCTCCGGCAGCTCCATTTTTTTCAGAAGTTCCTGAAAGTTTTCCATAAGTTACCCTCCATATCTCTTTTTTTCAGCCGCCAGCGCAAGCAGCGCGGCGTCGTCCCGCCCGGCCGTGCGCAGCGCGGCCTCCTGGCGGATGATGCGGATATAATCAGAAAGCGCCTCGTCGCTGACCAGCGTGTCGGTTTTCTGCGCCACGCAGGAAAGATGCGCCATTTCCTCCGCCTGGAAATGCTCTGCCAGCGCGGACAGCTCCGCGCGGCCGGTGCGAAGATAGCTTTCGCGGAGCAGGCGGTAGGCGCGGCCGAGAAGCTCGCAGGAGAATTCCTCCGGCGAGAGCGAAATCTGAGGAAGAAGCTGCGGCTCCTTGAGAACCAGCCGAAAAAGCCCCTCCTCTGCCATCGCGGAGCGGAGATTGTCGTAGCGCAGGCCCCGGATTTTCGGCTGCTGCCGCCGCGCGGGGGCCAGATCCTCCGCCTCCTGCTTCTTTTCTGCGCGGCTGCGGAGCCGGCGGTAGCTTTTGGAGACCTCCAGCTGCATGGCCTGCGGCGAGACGCCTGCGGCCTCCGCGGCGCGCGCGCCGTAAACCTCGCGCGCGGCGGCGCTTGGGAAGCTGGCGACAAGCTCGGAGGCCTCCTTCAGGAAGGCCACGCGCTGCTCGTCCTGCGTCAGATCGTATTTCCGCCTCAGGCTCTGCAGGCGGTATTCCGCCTGATCCTCCGACTTGTCCAGCAGGAGGCTGAAGCGGTCCGGACCGTATTTTTTCAGGAACTCGTCCGGGTCCTTTGCGCCCTGCATCCGCAGCACCCGGACGCTCAGCCCCGCCTTTTCCAGCATCGGGATGGCGCGGCGCGTGGCGTTCTGGCCGGCCTCGTCGCCGTCGTAGGTCAGAACGATCTGATCGGTATACTTGCCAAGAAGGTTGGCATGCTCCTCGGTCAGGGAGGTGCCAAGCGATGCGACCGCGCAGTCAAAGCCGTACTGGTGCAGGGCGATGGCGTCCATATAGCCCTCGGTCAGGATGATGCGGCCCTGCTTGCTCTTGCGGGCAATGTTCAGGGCGAAAAGATTTTTTCGCTTGTTGAAGATGACGGTTTCCGGGGAATTGAGGTATTTTGGCGTCGAATCGTCCAGTACGCGTCCGCCGAAGCCGATGATATTGCCGCGGACGTCAATGATCGGGAACATGACGCGGTTGCGGAAGCGGTCGTATACGCCGCCCTTTTTTCCCCGGATGACCAGGCCGGCCTGCTCAAGCTCCTGCTCGGAATAGCCCTTGGCGCGCATGGCGTCCGTCAGCGCGGACCATTCATCCGGGCTGTAGCCAAGGCCGAAGCGCGTGACGGTCTGCGCCGAAAGCGCGCGCTTTGCAAGGTAGGCCTGCGCGCTCTGGCCGCAGGGCGCGAGAAGCTGGGCGCGGAAGAAGCGCGCAGCGTCCTTGCACAGGGCCCAGAGCCGCTCCTGCAGCTGATACTGCGAGCGGTAGCCCTCGTCCTCCGGGACCTCCATCCCGGCGCGCTTGGCAAGCAGGCGCACGGCGTCCGGAAAGTCCAGCGCCTCGGCCTCCATGATAAAGTTGATGACGCCTCCGCCCTTGTGGCAGCCGAAGCAGTAGTAGATGCCCTTTCCGGGCGAGACGGAAAACGACGGCGTCTTTTCCGAATGGAACGGACACAGCCCGAAGAGATTTCCGCCCTTGCGCGTCAGGGAGACATATTGGCCCACAACGTCCTCGATGGGGCTGCGCTCGACAAGCTCGTCCAGAAAATTTTGGGGAAAGGCCATGCGCCGCCTCCTTTCTGTGCGCTCAGCGTACCTGCCATGCGGTGGGGATGAAAACTTCAGAGTATTTGTAAATGGCGTATTTGTCGGTCATGCCCGCGATATAGTCGCACACGATCCGGTCCATTCCGTCAAAGTCCAGCTGGGGGATGAAATCCGCGGGGAGCTTCTGCGGGTTTTTTGAGTAGTATTCGAAAAGTCTGCGCAGAATATCCTTTGCCTTGGTTTCCTCGCCCTTGGCGACGGGATTGGTGTAAACCCGTTCGAACATGAACGAGCGCAGCTCGTCCATCGCCGCGGCAATGGACGGCGTCATGCCGAGCTCGCCGGTCTGCAGCGTGTGGAAAATCATATCCTCCACAAGCGTGTTGATCCGCCGGGAGTGCGAGGGGCCCAGAACCTCGGAAATGGACCTGGGAATCTCGCGCTCGGTGAGAATGCCGGCGCGCATGGCGTCGTCAATGTCGTGGTTGATGTAGGCGATGCGGTCGGACACGCGGACAATCTGCCCCTCGAGCGTTTCCGGGATAAACGGGCCCGTGTGCCCGAGAATGCCCATGCGGACCTCGTAGGTGAGGTTCAGGCCCTCGCCGTCGCGCTCCAGCTTGTCCACCACGCGAAGAGACTGCTCATTGTGGTGGAAGGGGGCCGGCATCACGTCGGACAGCGCGGCCTCGCCGGCGTGGCCGAAGGGCGTGTGCCCGAGATCATGTCCAAGGGCCGCCGCCTCGGTCAGGTCCTCGTTCAGCCGCAGCGCGCGGCAGATGGTGCGCGCGATGCGGCAGACCTCCAGCGTGTGCGTCATGCGCGTGCGGTAATGGTCGCCCTCCGGAGAAAGAAAGACCTGCGTTTTGTGCATCAGCCGCCGGAAGGCCTTGCTGTGCAGCACGCGGTCGGCGTCGCGCTGGTAGCAGGTGCGGACCTGGCTCGGCTCCTCCGGGTAAAGCCGGCCGCGGCTCTGCGCGGACTTCTGCGCGCGTTCGCTCAGAGTTGAAAATTCCTCCTGCTCCAGCTGTTCGCGGATGGTCATGTACACAATCTCCTACTCTCTATCCTATCATAAGAATGTGTCGAATGCTTGAATTTTTTTATGAAATCCGCACGCCGCGGAACACCGTTTCCAGCGCCAGCGGCTGAAGTCTGCCCGCGGAAAGCTCCTGCAGGCGCAGGCAAAGCGGCGCCTGCTCCGCCTGCGGAACGACAAAGCGCAGGGTGATCTCCTGCCCGTAGTCCGTGTCCTCAACCGCACAGCCGCTGCGCCCGAGCTCCTGCCGGACCCGCTCGAGAAGCGGGTAGCCGCAGCAAAGCTGCATGCGTGTCCACGGGCGCATTTCGGCCACGCCCGCTGCGTCCAGGGCGTCCTTGGCTGTTTTGGCGTAGGCCCGGCAGAGACCGCCTGCGCCAAGCAGGACGCCGCCAAAGTAGCGCGTGACGACGCACAGCACGTTTTCAATCTCCTCGCGCTCAAACACTGCCAGCATGGGCTGGCCTGCGGTGCCCTGCGGCTCACCGTCGTCGCTGCAGCGCTGGAAGCCGCCGTGCAGGCGCAGGCACCAGCAGTGGTGCCGCGCGTCGTAGTGCTCCTTCCGCACGGCGGCCAGACGCTCCCTGGCCGCCTGCTCGGAGTCGACCAGAAATACCTGGGCGATGAAGCGGCTCTTTTTTTCGATGTATTCGGCCCGCGCGTCGGACGCGGGGATACGGTATTTGTTCATGTGCGCGTCTCCTCCTGCGTCTGGCGAAGATATGGCCGCAGGCGGCCGAGAAGCGCCTCGTCCACCCGCGCGCGGACATGAATGCCGTCCGCCTGATACTGCACGTCGTCTACCTTTGCGCTGGTGTGCAGCGTATCAAGCGCGGAGGCCATCGGATAGGGGAGAAGGAACTCCACCGCCGTGAGCCCGCGCGAGAGCGCCTGCTCGACGGCCTGCAGAAGCCGGTCCAGCCCCTGGCCGGTCCGGGCCGAGACGGCAAGCGTATTTTCCCGCCGCGTCAGAAGCTCGTCGGCGGCGACGTCACATTTGTTGTAGCATTCCAGCACCGGCGTTCCCGGCCGGGCGAGCTGAGAGATGAGCTGCTCGACGACCTCCATATGCTCCGTGCGCTCCGGGTCGGAGGCATCGATCACATGAATCAGCACGTCTGCGTAGCCAAGCTCCTCCAGCGTCGCCTGAAAGGCGTCGATCAGGTTGTGCGGAAGCTTTGCGATAAAGCCGACGGTATCGCTGAGCACGGCCTGCGCGCTGTCGGAGAGCTGCAGAAGGCGGGAGGTGGTATCCAGCGTGTCGAACAGGCGGTTATTGGCCGGGATGCCGGCGTCCGTCAGCGCGTTTAAAAGCGAGGACTTTCCGGCGTTCGTGTAGCCGACGAGACACACAAGCGGCAGCTCGTTCTTGACCCGGCGCCTGCGCTGCACATCGCGCACGCGCCGGACCTCCTCCAGCTGGCGCTTGAGACGGTCAATCCGCTCGCGGATATAGCGCCGGTCGGTTTCCAGCCTTGTTTCGCCCGGGCCGCGCGTGCCGATGCCGCCGCCCTGACGGGAAAGAGAGGCCCCCATTCCGGAAAGGCGGGGCAGCAGATACTGGTACTGCGCCAGCTCCACCTGAAGCCGGCCCTCCCTGCTCCTTGCGCGCTGGGCGAAAATGTCCAGAATCAGCGCGCTGCGGTCAAGAACCGTCAGGCCGGTCATTTCCTCGAGCGCGCGCAGCTGCGACGGGGAGAGGGGGTTGTCCACAATGAGCATGGACGCGCCCCAGGCCTGCGCGGCGAGGCGGATTTCCTCCGTCTTGCCGGGGCCCAGCAGGCTGTGCGGGTCCGGCGCGGAGCGGCTTTGCAAAAAGCTTCCCACGCATTCGCCGCCTGCGGTCTCCAGCAGCGCCTGCAGCTCCAGCAGCGACTGCTCCGTCGCGTTTTCTTCTTTTGTAAACAGGCTGCAGTTCAGACCTGCGACGATGGCCTTTTCCAGGACGGCCGGCTGTGTTTGTTCCATATGCCCTCTCCAATTCGACGATTCTCGCGGAATATAAAAAAGTCCGCACCGGTACGCGGTGCGGACTTGCTGCTTACTTCAGGCCGTATTTCTTGTTGAAACGGTCGACACGTCCACCGGTGTCCACAAGCTTCTGCTTGCCGGTGTAGAACGGGTGACACTTGGAGCAAATTTCAACCTTGATGTCCTTCTTGGTAGAGCCGGTCTCAATCACTGCACCTCTCGCGCATCTGATAGTCGTCTGTTCGTACTTGGGATGGATACCTTCCTTCATGAGTTTCACCTCTCTCATCAGATTTCTGTAAAAGGGCTTTCACCCTTCCCTTGGTTCAAACGCCAGAATATGATAGCACGGCTTTCAGGAAAAAGCAAGCATTATTTTTTCCCTTTTTGTCCTCTGAGCGCCTGCGCCGCATCGCGCAGAAGACCGGCCAGCAGATAGACGTCCGCCTGGGCAATAAGCTTCGGCTGCCGGAGGGAGCGGGCCCGCCTTCTGAGGGACAGTCCCTTGTAGCGCCAGGGACAGGCGCGAAGCTCCGCAGCCTGCGTCTTACCCTCCAGCAGCGCCCGGCGCAGCGCAGGAAGCGTCCGTTCCTCGCAGAAAAAGTATGTGCAGCAGCCGCCGAGCTCGCGCTTGTGGTGTGCGTCGCTGCCGCCGGTTTCTGGAAGCCCCATGCGCGCGGCAAGCGCCCGCGCGCGGGCGTTTGCCTGCGGGACGTGCATGGCGCGGGCGTTTGCGCACTCCACGGCGTCCACCCGGAGCGCACGCAGCGCGTCCTCCGGAAGCTTTTCCGGCGCGAACGGATGGGCCAGCACCGCGACGCCGCCGCAGCGGTGGATTTCCTCTGCGGCGCGCGCGGCGTCCGGGTATTCGCCCAGCGCCGCATGGTCGACGGGCCGCTCGAGAAACAGGCCCAGAAGGTGTACCGTGGAGGTCGTGATTTCCGTGCCGGGAATCAGCAGCACGCCCGTCTCGCCTGCGGCGGGAGTGGAGCAGTCGTGGTCACAGACGGCGATGGCGTCCAGACCGCGCCGCGCGGCCTCCTGGGCCAGCGCGGAAAGCGGGTGCTTCGCGTCGTAGGACGCGGCGCTGTGCACGTGCAGGTCCGCCTTGAGCATGAACATCACCTCCGCCTCAGTCGTTTTTCAGGTCGTCCGCCGCGCGGCGGAAGAGCTTCTGTCCCAGAAGCCGCTGCAGGGGCTCGGAAACGGCGGATTTTGCGCCCGCCCGGACAAACAGCGTGAGCATGCCGCCCAGCGCGTGGCGCGTGGGCTTGTCCAGCTCCCGGATGGTTCTGAGAATGGAGGCCGCCGTGTGAAGCCCGCCCTGCTTCAGCTCCGTCAGCGTATCGGCGCCGGTGCAGCAGAGAATGTCAAACAGGACGTCGGTCAGCTGCATGCGCTGCTGGTCCGAAAGGCTGCCGATAAAGGTATGCAGCGTCTGGTCGACCAGCTTCCCGCCGCCGGTAAGCTCCGGCAGATGAACAAAGTGCTCGCCCACGACCTGCCAGGAAAAGCCGTCGTGCTGCATAAGGCCGAGCTGCGTGCTGCGGACGACCTCGTATTGCTCCTCGTGTTCAAGAAGCATGCCGACGACGCTGGACTCTGGAAGAATGGTCTGAATCCTGCCCGCGATGCGCCTGTGCTCCTCCAGCGGCAGCAGCGAGGTCCGGAAGCCGGGGCCGTCGTTGTTGTAGACGGCAAGAAGCCGGTCCTGCACCTGCGGCGGCGCGAAGACAGCGCTGTAGACCGCGAGATTGCCGCCCTTGGAATGGCCGCCCACGCGCAGCGGGCGCGGAGCGAAGGCCTCCGCCGCCTGCTGCAGGTAGCAGGCGGCCAGCGTCTGCGCCGGGACGCACTCCAGAAACGAGAGATTGAAGTCCTCCTTCCAGCCGACGAGCGTATCGTCCGTCCCGCGGAAGGCGACATACACGCTCCCGTCCGGCAGTGTGAACGAGAGCGCAGAAAACTGCGTTTCGGTCTGCTCGTCGATCTGGTTTACATAACCGCTCAACAGCGTGTCGCGGAAGCGGGCGCAGGCGGCCATCTTTCTGGCCAGCAGCGGGATACGGTCCGGCACCAGCACGCCCATCTGCTCGTGCGGCCGGAGCTTTTCCGCCATTCGCACCGCGTCGTCCAGACGGACGGACGCGGCAAAATCCGTGGTGACAACGCCGCTGAAATTCAGAAAACAGAGCTCGGCCAGAAGCAGATTGTCCACCTCGTTGAAGCCGCGCTCAGAAAGGCGCAGATCGCCGCGCCAGTCCAGATAGTCCAGAATATCCGCCATTCGGCAGCCCTCCTTTTTGCTCCCTATCATACCATAGCATTCCGCAAAATAGCAAGGGCAACACCGCACAATTGCGTCTGTGCGCTTCGGCGGATCTTTTCCGCCAATCCTGCGGTTTGAAAAGCTTGACTTGACAAAAAATCTCTCGCCGAATCTGCTTGCTGAATTGTACGGTGCTGCCCAAGAAAAAACGCGGGCGCGGCGCGGCAGGGGACGGAAAGCGCCGGGATTCCCTATAACCTATTGACTTTATAGGTAATTTGTGCTAAGCTCATATCAGACAAAAGATCCGGCGTCCGGCGGCCATGCGCGGCATTGCCGGCGGGCGGTCAGAAAAGGAGCTGAAACATATGCAGGTTTACGCGGACAATGCCGCTACAACAAAAATGAGCCCTGCGGCGCTTGAGGCCGTATGGAAGACGATGAACGAAACCTATGGCAATCCCTCCAGCCTCTATACAATCGGCCAGAAGGCCAACGAGGCGCTGCAGAACGCCAGAAGGACCGTGGCCGACTGCCTTGGCGCGAAGCCCGGTGAAATCACCTTCACCTCCGGCGGCAGCGAGGCGGACAACCAGGCGCTGCGCTCTGCGGCGGCCCTGGGCGCAAAGCAGGGGAAGAAGCACATCATTTCCACGGCCTTTGAGCACCATGCCATTTTGCACACGCTGCGCCGACTGGAGTCGGAGGGGTTCGAGGTGACGCTTCTGGACGTGCACGAGGACGGACTCGTCACGGCCCAGCAGGTAAAGGACGCGCTGCGGCCGGATACCTGCCTGGTCACGGTGATGTTTGCCAACAATGAGATCGGCACCGTGCAGCCGATCGCCGAAATCGGCGCCGTCTGCCGGGAGGCGGGCGTGCTGTTTCATACCGACGCGGTGCAGGCCGCAGGGCACCTGCACATTGACGTCGAGGCGCAGAAAATTGACCTTCTGAGCCTTTCCGCGCATAAGTTCCACGGCCCGAAGGGCGTGGGCGTTCTTTACGCGCGCAAGGGCGTACGGCTGACAAATCTGATTGACGGCGGTGCGCAGGAGCGCGGCAAGCGCGCGGGCACGGAAAATGTGCCCGGAATTGTAGGCCTTGCGGTCGCGCTGAAGGAGGCGACAGAGCGTCTGGATGAGAACGCGCAGAAGGTTTCTGCGCTTCGCGACCGCCTGATTGACGGGCTGAGCAAAATTCCGCACTGCGCGCTCAACGGCGCGCGCGCGCCGAGGCTCCCCGGAAACGTCAACTTCTGCTTTGAGGGTATCGAGGGCGAGAGCCTGCTGCTGCTTCTGGACGCAAAGGGAATCAGCGCTTCGTCCGGCTCGGCGTGTACCTCCGGCTCTCTGGACCCCAGCCATGTGCTGCTGGCAATCGGCCGGCCGCACGAGGTTGCGCATGGATCGCTGCGTCTGACGCTCTGCGAGACCAACACGCAGGAGGAAGTGGACTATATGCTTTCCCAGATTCCGCCGGTGGTGCAGTATCTGCGCTCGATTTCGCCGGTGTGGAAGGACCTGGAGTCCGGAAAACGGAAATTCATGCTTTAAGGAGGAAACTGCAATGGCACTTTATACAGAAACGGTCATGGATCATTTTATGAATCCCAGAAATGTCGGCAGCATCGAGAATGCGGACGGCGTCGGCGAGGTCGGCAACGCCAAGTGCGGCGATATCATGAAGATGTACCTGAAAATCAAGGACAATGTGATTGAGGACGTGAAGTTTGAAACCTTCGGCTGCGGCAGCGCCATTGCCTCAAGCTCCATGGCGACCGAGATGATCAAGGGCAAGACCATCGACGAGGCCCTGCAGGTGACCAACCGGGATGTTGTGGACGCGCTGGGCGGGCTTCCTGCGCATAAGCTTCACTGCTCGGTACTTGCGGAGGAGGCGGTAAAATCCGCCGTGCAGGATTATTATGAAAAGAATCACATTCCGTATGACAAGAAGAAATTCCCCTGCTGTAAGGAATGCGAATCC
Organism: uncultured Oscillospiraceae bacterium; assembly: GCA_934655935.1. Taxonomy (GTDB): domain Bacteria; phylum Bacillota; class Clostridia; order Oscillospirales; family Oscillospiraceae; genus CAG-170. The sequence continues at coordinate 20,491 of CAKUHJ010000021.1, forward strand.
TGCCGCATGGTCTGATTCAAGGACCACAGAAAACAGCCGTTTTAACAGGCTGAGCATGCTGAGACTGTCGAAAAACTATGCTTTGCAGCTCTGCAACTGAGCAGCGGGGGTAGAGTGAAGGGGGCAAAAAGCCCCCTTCGCGTTCAATAAGGCGGTTTTCTGAACTTTTTGAAGTTC
>CAKUHJ010000022.1 GCA_934655935.1 uncultured Oscillospiraceae bacterium
CTCTCAGAGTCCGAAGCAGGAGCTGGCCGCCGCCTTTCCGGATTTTGCGCCGTTTCTGGGCCGCTGCCAGTTTGACGACTGCGCCCATCTCAAGGAGCCCGGCTGCGCCGTCCGCGAGGCTCTGGAGGCCGGCCTTCTGGAGCCGTCGCGCTATGAAAGCTACGTGCGCCTGTACGATATGCTGCGGACAAATTCCTTTGTGAAATGACCATGCCCCCGCGTCGGTAAAAACCGTATAGCTTACCACTTCAATCAGGTTTTCTGGGCACCATCTGAAGCCTCACTGTGATGAGGGAGGTGTCAAAGCCGAAGGCTTTGACGGAGGGAGAGAACAAAGCCCGATATGCGCTCTGCCTCAGTCAGCCTTGCTGACAGCTCTCTCCCAGAGGTCGCCTCAGGCGCTGCCGCGCAAACAAAACCCCCATCCGGCAACCGGATGGGGGTCATATGCGCACAGCAGCTTACGCCTTTTCGACGACCTCAAGCAGCTCCATCGGGCAGGCCTTTGCGCAGATACCGCAGGCGATGCACTTTGAAGCGTACTCTGCGCTTTCCGCCTTGACCATCACGCCGAAGGGGCACGCCTGCTTGCAGGCGCCGCAGCCGGTGCAGAGCTTCTTGTTGACCATGTACACGCCCTTTGCGTTCTGCGTGATCGCGCCGCTGGGGCAGGCCTCGGCGCACTTGCCGCACTGAACGCAGACCATGGGCTTCGCTGCGCCGTTGCGCTCGATAATGGAAAGACAGGCCTTATCGGGGTCAAATTCCTTATAGAACGCATTCGAGCAGGCCCGCACGCATTCGAGGCATGCCATGCACTGCACGCCCTTTTTGATGCTCAGTTTTTTCATTTGGGACAACCCTCCATCAAAGTTCTCTGGGTATTATACTCGGCAGACGGCCAATAATCAATCATCTTTCGACACTTTTTATAAAAAACCTGATAATGGTATGTACAAAAACGAATAGCGCCGCTTCCCTCGGCCATACTAGCTGCGTAAATCAATTCAAATGGAGGAAACGCAAATGAAAAAAATGATGTTTCTGCTGCTGGCCGCCGCGCTGCTGGTCTGCGCGCTGAGCGCATGCAGCGCGTCTGTTTACCCCAATGACAACCTGTATTATGACCGGTATTCCAACGTCTCCACCACGCACGACGGCCGTGTGAACGGCGTGAACCCGCAGCCGCGCACCGGCGCAGGCACGTATTCCGGCAGAGGCAATTCCTACGCCGGAAACCAGGCTCTGCCCTATTCCGGCGCGCAGAACGGCGCATACGGCAGCGGCCGGAGCGGCACCTTCTCCGCTTCCCCGGCGCAGCCCCGGACCAATACCAGCGCCAACGGCAGCATGCGCTGACGCAGGCATAAAACTTCATGCGTGAGCACCGCACCACGAAAATGCGCAAATGCCGGTGCATGAAGTTTTTGTGCATCATTTCCGGTTGCCCCGCAGGGGCGAGGAAATGGCACATTTCTTATTTTTGCTATGCTTTTGCATAGCAACAAAGGGAGAGCGCTCCGGCGCTCTCCCTTTGTTGTTTGTGCTTAACGGACCAGATTTGTCCAGTACTCCAGGCCGGTTTCCGTGTAGCGGTGATAATCGTGGCTGTTGCCGGCCTCCTGGATGGCCAGGTAATACCAGGCGTTGGTATCCAGATTATCCTTCCACTGCGTCATGCCGGCGACCAGGTCCTCCTTGCTGGCGGGCTGACGGTTGAGCATGCGGTTGAGCATGGTCACCGCCTCCGCGCGCGTCAGCTTGGCGTCCGGACGGAAGGTGCCGTCGGAATAGCCGTCCACCCAGCCGTCGTTATAGACGATGCTGATCGAGCCCTGCGCCCAGTGACCGCTGACATCCTTGAAGTCCTCGACGCCCCAGCTTCTGGAGTCGCCGTCAAAGCTGGCAAGGATCGCGGCAAACTCGGCGCGGGTGATCTCGTTATCCGGACGGAAGGTGCCGTCGGAATAGCCGTCAATCACGCCCATGTAGGCAAGCGTCGAAACCGCCTCGTTGTACCACGCGCTGCGCGCCACATCCTTGAAGGAATTGTAGGAGGTACGGTAATAATCGCGCACATCCTTGTTCAGCAGCCGGTAGATCATCCCGGCCACCTCCGCACGCGTCACACGGCCCTCGGGGCGGACCGTGCCGTCCGGATAGCCGTAGACATAGGCGTTGTGGTCCTTCGAGTTGAGATAGGACTTATCCAGGCGGGCAATCAGCCAGGGCCAGTAATCATAGTCGTTGACGATGGTCGCGCCGTTAAAATCGTCGACGTGGCGGCTGCAGTTCAGGCAGACCGTCTGCGGGCCGTCGTCAAGATAGCTATGATCGTCCACATCCGTGACCGAGGTCTCATAGAGCGTGTACTCTCCGGCCGGCAGATAGCAGGTTCCGGTATAGCTGTACAGGTAATCCTCGGTATAATAGCGGGTCGGCGTGAAGACGATGCGGCTGATATAATAGCCGTCCGTGTCCTTCCGGCCGGTGGACTTCCATGTGAAGTCGTCCGCAACGCCTCTTGCAACGACGTTGCCGTAGCGGTCTTCCAGACGGAACTTCGCCGTGTAGCCCTTCGGGAGCTTATCCAGGCCCGTGACCTTCTTATAGCACAGGGCGTCCGTATAAGCGCTGTTCAGATCGTAATAGCCGTCGTAGGTATAGCCGTTCGACACCCAGACGGCATAGAACGTGACGTCCCGGCGCGGCATGGTATAGCTGTCGCCATACGCATAGGCGCTGCGGAAGTAGCCGTACTTCACAAAGAAGTCGTAATCGTCCGTCGTCCAGTCGTACCAGTAGCTCTCATAATCGGGCCACCAGCCGGCGAACGTGTAGCCGCTGCGGGCAGGCTCCTCTGCGGTAATCCACACGCGGTCGCCGTAGGCATAGTAGCCGTCGTCGTGCCGCAGGCAGCCGTCGTCAAAGCGGCCGCCGTTGGCGTCGTAGGTTACCTCATAGGTCGTAACCGCGTCCTTCTGCGTCCAGACCGCCTGGAAGACGACCTCGCAGTCCGGCATGACAAAGCTCGTGCCGTTCGCCTTCCAGCTCAGGCTGGCGGGGCTGAGCAGCTTCCAGCCGCGGAAGATGCTGTTCGCCTTGACCGGTACCAGCGCGGTCTGCGAGACCTCTGCGTCCTTTGCGTACGGGCCGTCATAGTAATACTCGGCCGGCGTCAGCGTGCCGTCTTCAAACGCGCCGCCGTTGGCGTCGTAAACAACGTCAAATTTGCTGGCCCAGAGGCTCCACTGCGCCGTAAGCGTTACGCTTGCGCCCGGCATCGTGAAGGTATCGCCCTCGTGCAGAAGGCCGCTCTTCCCTTCCAGCTTCCAGCCGTCGAACACATAATACGTTTCGCCGTCCTGCCTATAGGGAAGGAAGGACTGAACCGTCGCCTGCTCGCCCGCCTTATAATAGGCGCCGTTGTTGTCGTCCTCAAATGCGGTATACTGATAATAGGTGTCGTCTGCTTCGTTGTAGCGTTCAAATGTGCCGCCGTTTGCATTGTAAGTAACCGTAAGCTGCGCGTCCGTCCGCACCTCATTCGCGTCCGCGGCCAGGGCCGCCGTCGGCAGAACCGAAACCAGCATTACGAGCGCCAGCAGCAGCGCAAGCCATCTCTTTTTCATTGTATGATCCTCCTAATCCTCATTTTTTTAATTTTTTTGAAAAGAGACAATCATCCATGCTCAACCAGGTCCTTCGTGCTAGAATGCGGTAAACCGTTGAGAAAGAGTGAGTACATCCGGTCACCTCTCTTTCAGAGAGCCGCGGGGGCTGTGAGCGCGGCAGAGCAGAATCGGATGGAATGGACTTTTGAGGGCGAGCGGAAACAGGGTTTTTCCTGGAGTATGTGAGACGGAGACAGACGCTCTGTGAACAAACGTCGGCGTATGATGGTACGCGTGAGTGGGCGCTCTGGAAGCGTCAAGCCGGGTGGCACCGCAGGATGATCTCCTGTCCCAGCAATTTGTAATTGCCGGGACAGGAGTTTTTGTTTTTTCCAAAGGAGGTTTTCTTTCATGGCTCTTTTCAGCAAGCGCTGGCGCCTGCGCGCCGGAACCTGTATGAATTTCAAAAAATCAGAATCAGACAAATCAACAACTTCAGACTTGAAATAAAGAAAGGCTGGTATTCCAGATGAAAAAGATTCTTGCACTTGCGCTTTGCGTGCTGCTTTCCCTCTCCGTTCTGACCGCCTGCAGCGCTTCCAGGCAGGCCGGAACATACACTGTCGGTATCTGCAACTATGTCGACGACGCCTCGCTCAACCAGATTGTCGAAAACATCCAGACCCGCCTTGCCGCCATCGGCGAAGAGCGCGGCGTCACCTTCAACGTTCTCTATGACAACTGCAACGCCGACTCGAACCTTATGAGCCAGATCATTTCGAACTTCCAGGCCGATCAGGCCGACCTCCTTGTCGGCGTGGCGACGCCGGTCGCCATGGCCATGCAGGCCGCGACCGACGGAACGCAGACCCCTGTTGTCTTCGCCGCGGTCTCTGATCCTGTCAGCGTGGGCCTTGTCGACTCGCTGGAAAACCCCGGCAGCAACCTCACCGGCACCTCCGACTATCTGGACACCGCCGCGGTTCTGAACCTGATTTTTGTTCAGAATCCGGAGGCGAAAAAGATCGGCCTTCTCTATGACGTCGGCCAGGACTCCTCCACCACTGCCATCGCGCACGCCAAGGAATATCTGGACAGCAAGGGCGTCGCTTATGTAGAGCATACCGGCACTACCGTCGACGAGGTTCTTCTGGCCGCGCAGGCGATGGTTTCCGACGGCGTGGACGCGGTATTCACCCCCACGGACAACACCGTTATGAAGGCAGAGCTCACCATCTATGAAACGCTGGCAGAGGCCGGCATCCCCCACTACACGGGCGCGGACTCCTTCGCGCTGAACGGCGCGTTCCTCGGCTACGGCGTGGATTACGCAAACCTCGGCGTCGAAACCGCCAACATGATCGCACAGATTCTTCTCGACGGCGCAAAGCCCGCGCAGCTCGCGGTCAAGACCTTTGACAACGGCACCGCCACCGTCAACACGGAAACCTGCGCCGCGCTCGGCTACGACCTTGCCGCCGTCAAGGAGGCCTTCGCCCCCTACTGCACGCAGGTGCAGGAAATCCAGACTGCAGAAAGCTTCCAGTAAAATTCAGCGTGCCGGAAAAGGCTTATCGTTTTCCGGCAGTCCCCAAATTATCATTCAGAAGTGAGGAATTGTGGAATGTCCATTGGATCTGTATTGGGTCTTCTGCAGACGGCGCTGGAGCTCGGGCTGATCAACGCGCTGACCGTGCTTGCCCTGTTTCTGAGCTACTCCATGCTGAACGTCTGCGACCTGTCCACCGACGGCTGCTTTACCCTCGGCGCGACGGTCGGCGCGGCGGTTGCCATTGCGGGGCATCCCGCGCTGTCCCTTCCCGCCGCGATGCTTGCGGGCGTCCTTTCGGGCTTTATTACCGCCATCCTGCAGACCCGGATGGGCGTCAACAGCCTGCTGGCCGGCATTATCGTCAACACCGCGCTCTACTCCGTCAACATCGCCGTGATGGGCGGCTCCTCGGTTCTCAACATGAACAAGACCGAAACCGTCTTCACAGCCATGCAGGCCGCGCTGAAGCCGCTCGGGCTCGGCAGCCTCTATAAGCTCGTCGTGGGGCTGATCGCCGTGGCGCTGGTCGCGCTCTTCCTGGGGCTCTTCCTCCGGACGCGGCTTGGCCTTGCCATCCGTGCGACCGGCAATAACCCGGACATGGTGCGCTCGTCCTCCATCAACCCGGCCTTTACCACCGTCGCGGGCCTGTGCATCGCAAATTCGTTCACGGCGCTTTCCGGGTGCCTGCTCGCCCAGTCGCAGAAGTCCGTCAACATTGACATCGGCACCGGCATGGTGACCGTGGCGCTCGCGTCGCTGCTCATCGGCGGCGTGTTCCTCGGCAGAAAGCGCATGCCGCTGCGAATTTTCAGCATGGTGCTGGGCGCGTTTGTGTTCCGCCTGGTCTACGCCATTGCGCTGCGTTTCGACATGCCGGCGTTCATGCTGAAGCTTGTTTCGTCCGTGATCGTGGTGCTGGCCATCTCCGCGCCCTATCTCAGGCAGCAGCTGCCGGTTCTCAGGCGCCGCCGGGCTGCAAAAAACGGAAGGAGGAACGCCGCATGCTGAGTCTCCGGAACCTGACAAAAACCTTCAACCCCGGCACGCCGGACGCAAAGCGTGCGCTGGACAACCTCAGCCTCGAGGTTCCGACCGGCGATTTCATCTCCATCATCGGCGCGAACGGCGCGGGCAAATCCACGCTCTTCGGCGCCATTGCCGGAAGCTTCCTGACCGACAGCGGAGAAATTCTTCTCGACGGCGAGGACATCACCCTCACGCCGGAGCACCGCCGGGCCAAGCGCATCGGTCGCCTTTTCCAGGACCCCATGCGCGGCTCTGCGCCGGGCATGACCCTGGAGGAAAACCTCGCGCTGGCGGCCGGAACCGGCGGCTGGCTGAGCACGGTTTCCAAAAAGGAAAAGGCTTTGTTCCGCGAGCGCGTGGCGCTGCTCGGCATGGGCCTTGAGGACCGTATGCAGCAGCCTGTCGGCCTTCTGTCCGGCGGGCAGCGGCAGGCGCTGACGCTCATGATGGCAACGCTGCAGCCGCCGAAGCTGCTGCTGCTTGACGAGCACACCGCCGCCCTGGACCCCGGCACGGCGGAAAAGGTTCTGAGCCTGACAAAGCAGCTTGTAAAGGACAACGGCCTCACCTGCCTCATGATCACGCACAATATGCAATCCGCGCTGGAGCTCGGCAGCCGGACCATTATGATGGACCGGGGCCGGATTGTACTGGACGTCAGCGGCCCGGAGCGCGAGAAGCTGAGCGTGCCGGACCTTCTGCAGAAGTTCAGGGAGTCCTCCGGAAAGGCCCTCGACAACGACCGGATGCTTCTGATCTGAAAAATCGCTATTCTGATGACGCCGCCTGCCGCGGCGTCATTTTTTTGGCTTGCGAACATTTGTTTTTCATGCTATAATGGGCAGACTGCCGTACGGACTGCCTCCCGCGCAGAAAATCTGGCACGGAAAGGAGCTTCCCTCGCACATGAAACATATCCTTCCATATCTGAGGCCGTATCGCAGGCAGATTCTGTTTGCGATGCTGCTGGTCGCCGCAGCAACCGTATGCGACCTTCTGCTGCCGACCATCATGAACGGCATTCTCAACAACGGCGTCCGCCAGTCAGACTTCGCGTATATCGCGCGCTGCTGCATCCGGATGCTGGCAGTCGCGGCAGTTGGCCTGGCCGCGCTTCTTTATGGCCGGAAGATCAGCTGCGACGTCGTCGCCGGCTTCAACGCGGATATCCGGACGGACGTGTTCTCGCTGGTCAACAACATGACCTTTGAAGAGTTCAATTCCATCGGCGCGGCGGCGCTTCTGTCGCGCTCAACCTATGACATCGGAACCGTCTCCTGGGTCGCGTCCATGATCTCCGGCAGCCTGATCACCATTCCGGTGCTGTTCTTCGGGGGCGTGATTCTCGCGCTGCGCAAGGACGTCGCCATGAGCCTGATTCTGCTGCTGTTTCTGCCGGCCATGTTCCTGATCGTGCGCCCGATCAGCCGCCGCATCGGTCCGCTGCACGAAACGTCCGACAAGTATATTGATATCCAGAACGACGTGATGCGCGAGCGCCTGCACGGCATCCGGGTCATCCGGGCCTTCAACAAGGAGGCAAGCTTTCAGGAGCGGATTGCCGGGGCCACAAAGGTCATGGCGGAAAATATCATCAACGCCAATGTGCAGATGGGCCTTCTGAGCCCGGCTGCGGTGCTGCTTGTGAACCTTGCCGGCCTCGCCGTTGTCTGGCTTGGCGGCTGGCGCATGGAAACCGGCAGCCACGCCATCTCCGGCGGCGATATTTTTGCGATCATCCAGTATCTTTCTCTCGTGGCAAACGGCGTGCTGATGGGCGGCTTTGCCGTCGTCATGCTGCCGCACGCCAAGGTTGCGGCCGACCGCATCGGCGAGGTTTTCGAGGCCAAGGGCATGCAGGAGAGCGCCAAGGGCGCGGAGCACAGCTTCGGCGGCGAGATTACCTTTGACCACGTGAGCTTCCGCTACGAGGGCGCCTCTGAGGCCGCCGTCCAGGATATCAGCCTGCATATCCTTCCGGGGCAGAAAATCGCTGTGATCGGCGGCACCGGAAGCGGAAAGAGCACGCTTGTAAAGCTGCTGCTGTCCTTCCAGCTTCCGACCGAGGGGCAGATTCTTTTTGACGGCGTGCCGGCATCCAAAATTGACCGCGGCGTCATCCGGAAAAATATCAGCTGCGTCCTGCAGAAAACCGCCGTCTATTCCGGCTCCATCCGCCACAACATCGAAATGGGCCGTCCCGGCGCGGAGGAGGCGGAAATTCTGGAGGCTGCCGACATCGCGCAGCTGACGCCGTTCCTGCGCTCGCTCCCGGAGCAGCTGGACTATCCCCTTCAGCAGTCGGGTCAGAATCTTTCCGGCGGCCAGAAGCAGCGGCTGTGCATCGCGCGCGCCATTTTAAAGAACGCGCCGATCTACGTCTTCGATGACAGCTTCTCCGCCCTGGACTTTCTGACCGAGGCCAATCTGCGCCGCAGCCTGAATGAAAAAATTCAGGGAAAGACGCAGCTTGTCATCACGCAGCGCATCACCTCCGCCATGAACGCAGATCACATCTTCGTCATGGACCGGGGCCGGCTGGTGGACCACGGCGTACATACGGAGCTTCTCGCCCGCTGCGCGATCTACCAGGAAATCTATGCTTCGCAGACAGGAGGCGACGGAAAGTGAAGCAGGAAAAAACAGCGCACGTCTCTGCAGGAGCCCTCATTCAGCTCCTCCGGGGCGCGAAAAGCATCCGCTGGCAGCTTCTGCTGGGCGTCGTCATGAGCCTGGTGATGGTGGTATGCGCGCTCGTCATTCCCACGCAGCTGGGCGCGCAGGTGCAGCTGCTGATTGATTATTTTGACCATCCGGAAAACTCCGCCCCCATTCTTGTGCAGCTTGCGCCCGGACTTCTGGTGCTGCTGGGCGTGTACCTGCTCCGCGCAGGCGTCAGCTACGGAAAAATGCAGCTTCTTAACCGCGCGGTCAGCCGGTATTTTACCTGCAGCCTGCGGATTCAGATTTCCGATAAAATTCAGCGTCTTCCCGTCAGCTACGTCGACCATACGCCGGTCGGCGACATTCTCTCCCGCATGACCGAGGACGTTTCCCGCGTCGGCAACTCTCTGCACACAGTGCTGGACACCATCACCGGCGGCTTTCTGCAGATTCTTGCCATTGCAGTCGTCATGTTCCTGCAGAACTGGCAGCTTTCTCTGGCCGTCATCGCGTTCATGCCGCTTTCGATCTGGCTCTCTGCAAAAATCGCCAGCCGGTCCGAGGTCTATTTCCACCAGATGTTCAAGCAGTCCGGCGAGCTGTACTCCGTTGTGGAGGAGGCCTACACGAATTACGCAACGACAAAGGCCTACAACCTGGAGACACACTGCGCAAAGCGCCACGCGAAGATCAACCGCGAGCGCCGCGCGTCCGAGGCCAGGGCGACCTACCTGTCCGCCATCGTACAGCCGGTCATCGCCGCCTCCAATTCCCTCGCCTACATTGCCATAAACCTTCTGGGCGGCTGGCTGATTGTGCAAAGGGGCGTGCCGGTCGGCGTGATTGTCACGCTGGTGCTTTTTGCCCGGCAGTTTTCAGAGCCGCTGGAGCAGATTTCAAACGGCCTGAGCACGCTCCAGCAGGCAAAGGCCGCCGCGCGGCGCATTGTGGATCTGCTGAACCTGCCGGAGGAAGCGCCCATTGCGGCGGAGCTTCCGGACTGCGGGGATGGAAGCGTGGAATTCCGCTGCGTGGATTTCTCCTATCAGCCGCAGACGCCGCTGATTCAGGAGCTGAATCTGCACGTGGAAAAGGGCCAGCACGTCGCGATCGTCGGCCCCACGGGCGCGGGCAAAACCACGATTGTCAACCTTCTGATGCGCTTTTACGACGTGGATTCCGGCAGCATCCTGCTGGGCGGGCGCGATATGGCGGATTACTCCAGAGCCTCCACGCGCAGCTGCTTTGGAATGGTTCTGCAGGACACCTGGCTCTTTGGCGGTACCATTGCAGAAAACGTCGCCTTCGGTAAGCCCGACGCAACGCAAGAGGAAATCATCCGCGCCTGCGACGAGGCCTACTGCGACCATTTTATCCGCACGCTTCCGAAGGGCTATAATACCGTCGTCGGCAGCGACACGGCCTCCATTTCCTCGGGTCAGAAGCAGCTGCTTACCATTGCGCGCGCGCTTCTTGCGCAGCGGGAGCTGCTGATTCTCGACGAGGCCACCTCCAACGTGGACACCCGGACGGAGCTTCTGATCCAGAAGGCCATGAACCGCCTGATGCGGGGCAGGACCTGCTTTATCATCGCGCACCGGCTGTCCACCATTGTGGACGCCGACCTGATCCTGGTCGTCCGCGACGGGCATATCGTCGAGCAGGGCAAGCACCGCGAGCTCCTGGCCAGAAAGGGCTTCTACTACGATATCTACAAAAGTCAGTACGACATTGCATAAGACTGTCAAAAAAATCAGCCCGGCGCAGTTCACAGAACCGCGCCGGGCTGATTTACGCTTAACAATAAAAATCCTTGATTTTCTTTGCTCTGGAGGGGTGGCGAAGCTTACGGATGGCCTTGTTTTCAATCTGGCGGATACGCTCGCGCGTCACGCCGAAAATCTGCCCGACCTCCTCAAGCGTATGCGTCCGCCCGTCGTACATTCCGAAGCGCATGCGGAGCACATCCGCCTCACGCTCCGTCAGCGTTCCGAGGATTTCCGCCAGCGCCTCGGCCAGCAGCGCGTTGCTCGTCGCGTCCGCGGGCCCCGGCGTATTGTCGTCCTCGACGAACGAGCCGATGGTCGTATCCTCCTCGTCGCCGACCGGCATATCCAGCGACAGCGTATCCGCCGCCGTACGGTTGGCCTCAATGATCTTTTCAATCGGAAGATTCAGCTCCTCCGCAATCTCCTCCAGCGTCGGCTCGCGGCCAAGCTCCTGCACAAGCTTGCGGTTGCAGCGGGTGGCCTTGTTGATGACCTCAACCATATGCACCGGCACGCGGATGGTGCGGGCCTGATCCGCGATGGCGCGGGTGATGGCCTGCCGGATCCACCAGGTCGCATATGTAGAAAATTTGTTGCCCTTTGTATAGTCGAACTTGTCAACCGCACGGATCAGGCCTGTATTTCCCTCCTGGATCAGATCCAGAATGTGAAGCCCGCGGCCGGAATACTTCTTCGCAATGGACACGACCAGGCGCAGGTTTGCCTCCGTCAGCTTATCCTTGGCCGCCTTGTCGCCCTCGCTGACCTTCTTGGCCAGCTCGATTTCCTCATCCGCCGTCAGAAGATGGACCTGACCGATCTCCTTGAGGTACATCCGGACCGGATCATCCAGATTGTACTCCGCCGCAAGCTCAACCGGGTCGATCAGCTCTTCCTCCTCATCCATGTGCGGTTCTTCCAGACCAAGGTCCATCCCGTCGTCAAGATCGACGTCCAGCTCCAGCTCCGGGCTGACCACCTGAATGCCCAGCGCGTCGAACGTGTCGTAAATATGCTCAATCTGGTCAACCGGAATATCCAGCTTTTCCAGCTGCTCGTTCAGCTCCGAGGCCTGGATGCTGCCTTCCCGCTTTGCCCTCTGTATCAGGGCCGAGACCGCAGCCATTGCGTCCTCGGTGGGAACCCTCGGTGCATTTTTTGCATTTGCCATGTAAGCTCATCCTTCACACTTGCTTTTGTGCTGTGGTATCGCTGCGCCGATTCGCGCAACTGTTTTATTATATACCCTGAATTCAGCTCTTTGCAAGCTCTTTTTCCTGTTTTTTTGTTTTTTCGTCTTTTTTTCGCGAGGCCGGACGCCTGAAAACTCAGATTTCCATAATAATCGGCAGAATCATCGGGTTGCGCTTCGTGGTTTTGAACAGGTAGCTGGAAAGGTCGTTCTTGATATTCGCCTTCAGCACGCTCCAGTCGCTCCGGCCGCCCTGGGCGCAGCGGTCAATGGCATGCGCGGCGATGACGCGGAGCTCCTCCATCAGATTTTCAGATTCCTTTACATACACAAAGCCGCGGGAGATGATATCCGGGCCGGTGATCACTGAGCCGTCCTCGCTTGAAATGTTGACCACAACCACCAGCATGCCGTCGCTTGCAAGGTGCTTGCGGTCGCGCAGGACCACGCTTCCCACGTCGCCGACGCCGGTTCCGTCCACAAGAATCCGCCCCGCCGGCACGCTGCCCGCCGGCTTGCAGCTGCCCTTGCTCAGCTCAAGCACCTGGCCGATGTCGCTGATGAAAATATTCCGCGGGCTCATGCCCATGGACTGCGCCAGCCGCGCATGCGTCTGAAGATGGCGCTGCTCGCCGTGTACGGGGATGAAGAAGCGCGGCCGGACCAGGCTGTGGATCAGCTTCAGCTCCTCCTGGCAGGCGTGGCCCGATACATGCAGGCCCTCAAGCTTGTCATAAACCACGTCCGCGCCCTTGCGGTAGAGCTCGTTGATGATCTTGCTGACGGATTTTTCGTTTCCGGGGATGGCGGAGGCAGAGATGATCACGCGGTCCGAGGCCGTGATTTCAACCTGCCGGTGGCCGGAAAAGGCCATGCGGTAGAGCGCCGACATATTTTCGCCCTGCGAGCCGGTGGAAACAATCACAAGCTTGTTGTTGGGGATGTTCTTGATCTGGCTGATATCCACCAGCGTCCCGTTCGGAATCTTCAGGTAGCCGAGCTCCGTGGAGACCTTCAGGATATTTTCCATGCTGCGGCCGGTCACCGCCACCTTCCGCCCGAACTTGTGCGCGACGGTAATCAGACTCTGCAGCCGGAAAGCGTTTGAGGCGAAGGTCGTGACGATAATCCGCTTGTCACAGCCGGAAAACTGCCGTTCAAAGCTTGCCGCCACGCAGCGCTCCGACGGCGTGTAGCCCGGACGCTCCACGTTGGTCGAATCGCACAGAAGCGCCAGCACGCCCTCGCGGCCAAGCTCTCCGAAGCGGGTCAGGTCGATCATGCCGTCCTCGGCCATGGAGTCGATTTTGAAGTCACCGGTAAAGATCACCGTGCCGACCGGCGTCTTGATCGCGAAGGCCACCGCGTCCGCAATGGAATGGTTCACATGAATGAACTCCACAGAGAAGCAGCCGGCCTTGACCGTCTCCCCTGCCTCGTGCGTAAAAAGGCGCACCTTCTTTTCCAGGTGGTGCTCCTCCAACTTGAGCTGGACGATGCCCGCGGTCAGCCGCGTGGCATGAATGGGGCAGTTGAACTGCTGCATGGCATAGGGAATGCCGCCGATGTGGTCCTCATGTCCGTGGGTCAGGAAGATTCCGCGGATGCGGTCCTGGTTCTTGACCAGGTAGGTCATATCCGCAATCACCAGGTCCACGCCGTACATATCGTCGTCCGGGAAGCCGAGACCGCAGTCAATGACAATGATGTCCTTTCCGTATTCCAGAACCGTACAGTTCTTGCCGATTTCGTTCAGACCGCCGAGGGGAATAATCTTTAATTTTTCTGCCAAACAGAATCACTCTTTCCTATATTATATTTCATATTGTCTGCACGCCGCCCACGAGCGGGGCCAGGCGCAAAATAGCGGCAAAAAGCCCGCGCACGCCAAAAGACACGACCGAAGCCCCGTCTCGCCCGGTCTGCGCCTGTTCGGCTGCGCTGAATCTGTATTTCTGCAGGTGTGAGAAGATGAGCCGCACTGTGTTGCGGCGCAGCACCCGCAAATTCCCGGCCTGCTGCCGCAGGCTGCCGGAAGTTCCCGGAGAATCCGCCCCTCCCCGGGCAATACTGCAGGTAGTATACCACACTTCCGCCGTTCTGTATACCCCCCAATTTTAATCCGCTCCGCAGCTGCGGAAGAAGGGGTTGCATGCGGCCTTATTTTTTGGTATAATACAGTAGATTATATACTGTTTTTTGAAAGGGCGACGGCCGCATGAAGAAGCAAATCTCACGCCTGCTCTATCCGAATACGTTCTGGTATCTTCTGGTCATGCTCCTGTTTGCGGGCGCGGCGGCTGCGCTGCGGGAGTTTTATCTGGCTGCGGCGGAGCTCGCGGTCACGCTGCTCGTATTTCTGATCTGCCGCATCCGGCTCGCGCGCCGCAAGCGCCTTCTGATGGACTATGTCCAGACGGCGACGGATTCCGTCGGAATTTCCGTACATGCGGGCTCCCCGTTCCCCATGGCGGTCATCCGGATGCCGGAAAACGAGATTATCTGGGGAAACCCCGGCTTTTTTGAAATTACGGGACTTTCCGATAAAACCCGCTACCAGACGCTTGACGCCGTCATCCCCGGCTTTACAACCACCTGGCTGCGGGAGGGCCGCTCCGAGCTTCCGGGCGACCAGACCATCGCCGGGCGGCGCTACCGCGTCTACGGCAACTATGTCCGCTCCGAGGACGACGAAACGACGGTCATGCTGGCGACCATTTACTTTGCCGACATGACCGAGATGTTCAATATCCGCGATGAGTTTACCCGCACGCGGCCGGTGGTCGGCCTGCTGCTTGTCGACAATTACGACGAGCTGACGGCGAACCTCTCCGATTCGGAGGTTTCCACGCTCGACGCGCAGATCAACGACAGGGTCAGCCTCTGGGTGAAGGATTCGCATATGCTGCGCCGCAGAATTGAGCGCAACCGCTTCCTCCTCATCTTTGAAAACCGCGACCTTGCCCGCCTCCAGGAGCAGAAGTTCTCCATTCTCGACGATATCCGGCAGGTGTGCAGCTCCGCCGGCATCGCGGCGACCATTTCCCTCGGCATCGGCAAGGACGGAGCCTCCTTTGAGGAGGACTACCAGTTCGCCAATCTCTCCATCGAAATGGCGCTCTCGCGCGGCGGCGACCAGGCCGTGGTAAAGGACCGGTTCAACTTCTCCTTCTTCGGCGGGCGCACGAAGGAAACCGAGCGGCGCACCCGCGTGAAATCGCGCGTTGTGGCCGGCTCCTTGTCCGAGCTCATCAGCCAGTCCTCCACCATCTATATCATGGGCCACCGGATGGCGGATCTGGACGCGCTGGGCGCGGCCGTGGGTCTTCTGTGCCTTTGCCGCAAGCGCGGGAAAAAGGCGCGGATTGTCATCGATCTGAAGAATAACGCCGCGGCGGCGCTTTTGTCTCAGCTCCGGGCCAGCCCGGATTTTGAGGGCGTCTTCATTTCCGGCGAGGACGCGCTGGTGGAGGCCGACGCAAGAAGCCTTCTGATCATCGTCGATACCAACCGGCCCGACCAGGTCGAATGCAGGCCCCTGCTGGAGTCCATGCCCCGCGTCGCCGTGATCGACCATCACAGAAGAGCGGCAGATTATATCGACAAGGTTGTCCTGAGCATGCACGAGCCGTTTGCCTCCTCCGCAGCGGAGCTTGTCACAGAGCTTCTGCAGTATGCCGTAGACGCCCGGGACGTCCGGCCTCTGGAGGCGCAGGCGCTGCTTGCCGGCATTGTGCTGGATACGAAGAGCTTTTCCATCCGGACAGGCTCGCGCACCTTTGAGGCCGCCGCCTTCCTCCGCAAGCTCGGCGCGGACCCCGTGGAGGTCAAGAAGCTGTTCCAGAACGATTTTGACGCCACGGTCAGCCGCTACCAGACCATTGAGGCCGCGCGCCTTTACCGCGGCGAAATCGCCGTGGCCGCCGTGGACAAGCCCATCGGGCGCGTGATTGCCGCGCAGGCTGCGGACGAGCTTCTGAATATTTCCGGCATCCGGACCTCGTTCGTCCTTTTCCCTCTGGACGGGCAGATCATCATCTCCGCCCGGTCCATCGGCACGTGCAATGTGCAGGTGGTGCTTGAGCGCCTGGGCGGCGGCGGAAACGGCGCGACCGCCGGCGCACAGATTTCCGGCAAATCGCTTCAGGAGGTCCTGGAGGCGCTGATTGCCTCTATCGACAAATCCGTCAAATAAAGCCCAAACATCCGAATTTACGCAATACATCTGGAAGGAGTTTTCAGCCATGAAGGTTATTTTAACGCAGGACGTCAGAGGTCAGGGAAAGCGCGGACAGCTCATCGAGGTTTCCGACGGCTATGCCCGCAACTTCCTGCTTCCCAGGAAGCTTGCCCAGGAGGCGACCACAGACAATATCAACACCATGCGCATGAACGACAAGGCCACGCAGGAGCGCCAGGCCAAGGAGCGCGCAGAGGCGCTTGAGATTTCCAAGAAGATGAAGGAGCTGACCGTTACTGTGCTCGCCAAGGGCGGCGGCGCGGGCCGTCTGTTCGGCTCGGTCACCAATACGGAAATTGCCGAGGCGCTTGCAAAGCAGACCGGCGTCCAGCTCGACAAGCGGAAGATTGCCCTTGACGAGCCGATCAAGACTACCGGCCTCTACCCCGTCAAATGCAAGCTGGGCTATGAAATCACAGGCGATCTGAAGATCGAGGTCAAGGAGCTCTGAGCCTCTGACCGGAAGGAAAGGAAGGAACCCCCGATGGACGAGCTTCTGACGCGGCAGATGCCGCAGTCGCTGGAGGCGGAGCAGGCTGTGCTCGGCTCCATTCTGATTGACGAGCGCTGCGTGCCGGACGTCATCGGCCTTCTGCAGCCGGACGATTTCTATCTGCGCCAGAACCGGGAGATTTTTGAAACCATCTATACGATGTTCAACTTCTCCCAGCACATCGACCCTGTCACGGTGCTGGATAAGATGAAGGAGCGCGGCGTGTACGACGAGCAGCACTCCTTCGACTATATCAAGCAGCTTCTCCAGCTCACGCCGACGGCGGCCAACGTCAAGCAGTACTGCGCCATCGTCCATGACAAGGCGCTTATGCGCAATCTCGGCACCGCAGCCGGCGAAATCAGCGAAATGGTCTTTGCCGGCGCGGGAACCGCGCAGGAGATGCTGGAGGCCTCGGAAAAGAAGATTTATTCCCTGCGCAAGGAGAATTCCGGAGACAGCCTTCAGCACATCGGCAAGATCATGCTGAACGTCTATGACCGTCTGGAGGAGCTTTCCGCCTCCGGAAGCGCCATTCCGGGTATTTCCACCGGACTTCACGATCTTGACCGGCGCATCAACGGCCTGAACAAGTCTGACCTCATTCTCATTGCGGCCCGTCCCGGCATGGGCAAAACCACGATTGCGCTGAACCTGGTTCTGAACGTGGCAAAAAACACGGACAAGACCGTCGCCTTCTTCTCGCTCGAAATGTCCCGCGAGCAGCTGGTCTCCCGGCTTCTTTCCACGGAGAGCTTTGTCAGCTTCAACAAGCTTGCCACCGGCCAGCTTGAGGAGGACGACTGGAACAAGCTTTCCATCGCCTCCTCTGCCCTCAGCCAGACGGACATCCGCGTGGACGACAATCCCTCCATCACCGTCGCCGAGATCAACGCCAAGTGCCGCAGAATTACAAATCTCGGCCTGGTCGTCATCGACTATCTTCAGCTCATGACCGCCGCGGCGCCCGGAAAAACGGCGGAAAACCGCGTAAACGTCGTCAGCGACATTTCCCGTTCTCTGAAAATTATGGCGAAGGAGCTGAACGTGCCGGTCATCTGCCTGAGCCAGCTTTCCCGCGCAAACGAATCGCGTACGGACAAGCGGCCCATGCTTTCCGACCTGCGCGAGTCCGGCGCCATCGAGCAGGACGCCGACAGCGTCATCTTCATCTACCGCGACGAATACTACAACCCCAACACCGAGGATAAGAACATCGCAGAGCTGATCGTCGCCAAAAACCGCCACGGCGAAACGGGCCCGGTCAAGGTGCAGTGGCTGCCGCAGTTCTTCTGCTTCTCGGACCTGGAGTGGAAGCATGGAGAGTAAAATTCTCGCCTGGGCGGCTGCGCAGCAGCTTTTTTCCCCCGGGCAGACGGTGCTGTGCGCCGTCTCCGGCGGCGCGGACTCCGTGTGCATGCTGCACGTGCTGCTGGCGCTGCGGAAAACGCTCGGCGTCGAGGTGGAGGCCGCCCACTTTCACCATGGGCTGCGCGCGCAGGAGGCAGACCGCGACGAGGCCTTTGTCCGTTCGCTCTGCCATTCGCTCGGCGTGCCGCTGCGCGTGGGCCGCGCGGACGTCCGCTCTGCCGCCGCGCAGACCGGAGAGTCCGAGGAGGAGGCCGCGCGCAGGCTGCGCTATGCCTTTTTGACCGGCTTTGGCCTGTGCGTCGCAACCGCGCACAACGCAGACGACAATCTGGAGACCATCCTGCTCAATCTGGTGCGCGGAACCTCCCTTAAAGGGCTGTGCGGCATTCCCCCGAAGCGGGACTGCGTCGTCCGCCCCATGCTCGCGGTTACCCGCGCGGAAATCGAAGCCTATCTTGCCGCGCGCGGGCTTTCCTATCTCACCGACTCGACAAATCTGACAGACGGCGCGCTCCGCAACCGCCTGCGCCACCATGTGCTTCCCCTGCTCCGGGCGGAAAATCCGAAGCTTCTGGCCGCCTGCACCGAAATGTCCGGGCGGCTTTCGCAGGACGAGGCCTATCTGGACGCGCAGGCAAACGCCGCGCTTCGCGCCGCCGGAACGCCCGGCGGCTACGACTGCCGCCTGCTGCGCACGCTGCCCGCGCCTCTGCGGACCCGCGCGCTGCGCGCGGCGCTTCATCAGGCGCACGTGGAAAAGCCGACCGCAAAGCACATTGCCGCGCTTGATCGGATGCTCCTGCGCACAGACGGAACGGAGTGCGTCTGCCTTCCGGGCGGCCGCCGCGCGGTGCGCTGCTACCAGCTTCTGCAGCTGGACCCCCCGCTCCCGGTGCAGGGCTTTGCGCCCGTATCGCTGCTCCCAGGCTGCCGGTATGAAATTCCAGAGCTTCGGTGCACGGTTCGCTGCGAGGCGGTAAATTTCTTTGAAAAAAGCGGAAATTGCCCCTCCACATTTTTCGTGGATTATGCTAGTATAGAAAAAGAAGGCGGGCTGCTTCTTCGCCCGCGCCTGCCCGGCGACCGCATTTCGCTTCCCGGCGGCACAAAGTCCCTGAAGAAGCTTTTGATCGACCGGAAAATCCCGGCCAATCTGCGCGCGGGAATCCCGGTTCTGGCCGCCGGCGCACACGTCGCGGCGGTACCCGGCGTCGCAGAGGACGGCAGCTTCGCCGCAAGGCGCGGCTTTCCCGCATGGGCGGTTACACTGGAATATCATCAGAACACAAAAGAGAAAGAGGATTCTGAAGTATGATTAATAAGACGGATATGCTGCAGGATATTGAGCGCGTTCTAGTCAGCGAGGAGGATATCCACCGCCGCATCAAGGAGGTGGGCGCTAAGATTGCGGACGATTACCGCGGCAGGTGCCCGATCCTGGTGGGCGTACTGAAGGGCGTCGTGCCGTTCTTCGCGGAAATGGCCGCGGCCATCTCCATCCCGGTACAGGAGGATTTCATGTGCGTCACCTCCTTTGAGGGCGGTACAGCCTCGACGGGCAAGCTCACCTTCCGCAAGGATATCGACCACGATATCGAAGGCCGCGACGTCATCATTCTGGAGGATATCATCGACTCCGGAAATACGCTCCAGCTGATCGTCAATCTCTTCCAGGCCAGAAAGCCCGCATCCGTGAAAATCTGCGCGCTTCTGGACAAGCCCAGCGGACGGAAGGTCGAGCTGACGCCGGATTATACCTGCTTTACCATTCCGGACGGCTTCGTCGTCGGCTACGGTCTGGACTATGAGGATTATTACCGCAACCTCCCGTTTGTCGGCATTCTGAAGCGCTCTGTCTATCAGGACGCGGAATAATCCGTCCGCCCTGCAGGCGCGACCCAAAGGAGAACAACATTGAATCAAAAACCGAAAACCATAAACCTGTTCCTGCTTCTCGGCGTGGTGCTTCTGGTATTCTCTCTGGTTTCCGGCGCGCTGTCCGGAAGCCGGAATACGAAGACTGTTTCCTACGCGCAGGTGCTCGACCTGTTTTCTGAGGAACGGGTCGAATCCTTCGTGCTGCAGGGCCCGCTGCTGACGATGCAGGTGCGCGGAAACGGACAGCCGTCAGCCGGAACGGTGAGCGCCAAAATCGGCGACACGGACGCCTTCCACGCAGATCTGGACGCGCTGATTGCCAGCCAGAAGGCCTCCGGAATTCTGGAGGATTACGATTACCGCCCGGCGGTGGCCTCCGTATGGGGCGGAGCCCTGCCCTACCTTGTCGTGGGCCTGATTCTGCTTTTCGTGTGGTTCCTGCTGATGAGCCGCGCAAACGGCGGCGCAGGCGGCATGAGCAAATTCACGCATGCCAACGCCCGCTTCGGCGTCCCCACGGACCAGACCGTCACCTTCCAGGATGTGGCGGGCGCGGACGAGGAAAAGGAAGAG
>CAKUHJ010000023.1 GCA_934655935.1 uncultured Oscillospiraceae bacterium
TCACTCTTCCCCCGCTGCTCTGTCGCGGAGCTGCGCGCCATAGTTTTTTGACAGTCTCAGCCCCCGTCCGGTCCGACCGGACGGGGGCTTTTCTGCCTCAGGCGCAGCGCAAAGGAATATGGGCAAGCAAATCGGGCACGCGGCCGCGTGCCCGATTCTTTTGCTTATTCAGCCTTGATCTTCCAGATTTCCTCCGCGTACTGCCGGATGGTGCGGTCCGAGGAGAACCTGCCGGCGCAGGCGACGTTCATCAGGCACTTCCGCCCGAATTCCAGGCGGTCGCGGTAATCGCGATTGGCCTGCAGGCGGGTTTTCTGATAGCTTTCAAAATCATACAGCAGGAAGTAATTATCCGCCCTGTGCCAGCTTGCACCGTCAAGAAGCGCGGTGTAAAGCTCATGCTGCTCCTCGTCGGTCGGCACGGTGCCGTCAATCAGCGTATCCACCGCGCGGCGCAGACGCGCGTCATTTTCATAGTACGTCCTTGCGCGGTAGGTATCGCGGATCATGTTAAGCTCTTCCACCGTCGCGCCGAAAATATACTCGTTCTCCATGCCGGCGGCCTCGGCGATTTCCACATTTGCGCCGTCGAGCGTGCCAAGCGTTACCGCGCCGTTCAGCATCAGCTTCATGTTGCCCGTGCCGGAGGCTTCCGTGCCGGCGGGCGAAATCTGCTCGGAGATATCTGCGGCGGGCAGAATATGCTCGGCATAGGAGCAGTTGTAGTTCTGCACGAAGACCACGCGGAGCCTGTCGTTCACGGACGCGTCGTCGTTAATGAGCTTTGCCATGCGGTTGATATAGCGGATGATCGCCTTGGCGCGGCGGTAGCCGGGGGCGGCCTTGGCGCCGAAAATCACAGCGGTCGGCGTAAAGTCCGTCAGCGTGCCGTCCTTGAGGCTCAGATACAGGTCCATCACGGACAGCGCGTTGAGCAGCTGCCGCTTATACTCGTGCAGGCGCTTCACCTGAACGTCAAAGATGAAGTCCGGATTCAGGCAGACGCCCTCCTTCTCCTCAATGACCCTGCACAGCTGCTTCTTCTTTTCCAGCTTGATGGCGTTGAACTGCTTGACGGTCATATCGTCCAGCTGGCCCTGCAGTCCGTCCAGAAGCTCCAGGTTCTTGAGATAGTCGCCCTCGATGCGGCCATCCAGCAGCCCGCAGAGCTCAGGGTTGGAGAGTCCCAGCCAGCGGCGGGGCGTGATGCCGTTGGTCTTGTTCTGGAAGCGCTCCGGATAGACCGCATACCAGTCCCGGAACAGGTCGTCCTTGAGAATCTGCGTGTGGATGCGCGCCACGCCGTTGACCGCATGCGAAACGTACACGGAAAGGTTCGCCATGCAGGCCTGGCCGTCCTTGACGATATAGAGCTTTCCGTCCGGCTGCTCCTGACGAAGAGCCGCGTCAATCCGCTCAATGATTTCGCAGATTTCCGGCACCACGGAGCGAAGAAGCTCCAAATCCCATTTTTCAAGCGCCTCGGACATGACGGTGTGGTTGGTATAGGAAAACACGCGCTTTGCAATCGCCAGTGCGTCGCCGAATTCCATGCCCTCGAGCTGCAGCAGGCGGATGAGCTCCGGAATCGACATGGCGGGATGCGTGTCGTTGAGCTGCACCGCTGCAAATTCGGGAAGCCGGTAGTAATCCTGGCCGTGCGCGGCGCGGTAATCGCGCAGAATGTCCTGCAGGGACGCGCTGGAGAGCACGTACTGCTGCTTGATGCGAAGGCGCTTTCCCTCCCAGGTCGAGTCGTTCGGATACAGGACGCGCGTAATGTCCTCCGCCCGGTTCTTCTTTTCCAGCGCCTTCGCGTAGTCCTGCGCGTTGAAGGCGTCAAAGTTCAGCTCCTCCTCGGCCTCGCACTGCCACAGGCGGAGTGTATTGACCGTTTTGGTCTTATAGCCGATGACCGGCATATCATAGGGAATGCAGTTGACCGTCTGATCCGCAAACTGAACCTTGACCGCGAGCTTATCGCGCCGGTGCGACCAGGGATCTCCAAATTTGGTCCAGTCGTCCGCATTTTCACGCTGGGAGAAGTTTTCAAAGCTCTGCTTGAACAGGCCGAACCGGTAGCGAAGGCCATAGCCGGTCAGCGGCAGATTCAGCGTCGCGGCAGAATCCATAAAGCAGGCGGCCAGGCGGCCCAGGCCGCCGTTTCCAAGCGCGTCGTCCTCAATTTCCTCCAGGCACGACAGATCGACGCCCTTATCCAGGAACGACTGCCGGATCTGCGTCAGGATGCCGAGATTAAAGAGATTGCTGTAGACAAGCCTGCCGACCAGATATTCGGCAGAAAAGTAAAACGCGCGCTTTTCCTCGTCCTGGCGGCGCTTGGTTTTTGTCCAGGCGTCGCTGATTTCCATCATGATGACGCGGCCCAGGCACTCGTGCAGGCGCTGCGGCGTGGTCTGCTGCAGCGTCTCGTCGTGCTGAAAGTGAAGCATTGCCTCCGTTTGCTGAACAATGCGGTCTGTGTATTCGCTCATATCAAACCTCCATGGGAAATCAAATCAACGCGCCTGCCTTACGAGTCACCTCGGAAGGCAGACGCGTTGCTTTTGGTATTCAGGCTGCTAAGCGTATTATACACGCTCTGCAGCCTCTGTCAAACCCGAAATCTTTTCGGCAAGCGCCGGCGTCAGCTGTTCAGCCGTCATTCTCCAGCGCCAGTTGGACACCAGGAGCCTTCCCGGCTCGTTCATCCGGGCCTCCGCGCCAAGCCGCAGGTAATCCTGCATCTGCGCCACAAACAGCTGCGCGCGCGAGCGCATGCCCGCTTCTATAATCGCATCCGGCAGATCGTCCTGCTGCGTAAGCCTCAGATACTGCCGTGCATACTGCTCGGACTGCTTCGAAAGCCCCTCGCACCACTGCACCAGCGTCTCGTTATCGTGGGTGCCCGTATAGCAGATGCAGTTCTCATCGTAACGGTCCGGCAGGTAATTGCTGGGCTCGCGCGGATCGAACGCAAACTCCAGAACCTTCATGCCGGGGAAGCCGGAATCCTTGACCAGCTGCAGAACCTCCGGCGTCAGGAAGCCAAGATCCTCGGCGATGAACTCCGTATCCGGGCAGCCTGCCTGGATGGCGCGAATGAGCTTCATGCCGGGCCCCTTGACCCACTTGCCGCGCCGCGCCGTCCGGTTTACCGCAGGGATGGACCAGTAGCTCTCGATGCCGCGGAAATGGTCGATCCGCACGACGTCAAAGCGCGCTCCTGCCGCGCGCAGGCGCTGAATCCACCAGGAGAAGCCGTCCTTCTCCATCTCGTCCCAGTCGTAAATGGGGTTTCCCCAATACTGGCCGTTGGCATTGAAGCCGTCGGGCGGACAGCCTGCCACGACATAGGGCCGGCGCGTGCGGCTGAGCTGATAGTTTTCCGGCCTTGACCAGACGTCCGCCGAGTCCAGCGGCACATAAATCGGAATATCGCCGATGATCGACACGCCGTTTTCCCGCGCGTAGGCGTGCAGCGCGCGCCACTGCCGGTCAAAGCAGAACTGCAGAAAGCTGTGGAAGCGGATATCGCTTTCAAGAAGCTTCCGGTAGCGCTCGATTGCCTCCGGCTGGTGGAGGCGGATATCCAGCGGCCAGTCCGTCCACGGGCCGTCGCGGAAGTAGCCCTTCACGGCCATAAACAGCGCATACTCGGAAAGCCAGTCCGCCTCCCGGCTGCAGAACGCGTCAAACTCCGCGTCGGGCGCCTTTTCAAACCGCCGGAAGGCCCCGTGCAGCACGCGCAGGCGGCTGCGGTACATGGCCCGAAAGTCTGCCTGGTCCTCCCGCGCGCCCCAGTTTACGCTCTCGATTTCCTCCGAAAGAAGAAGCCCCTGCTCACACAGAAGATCCAGATCGATCAGATACGGGTTCCCCGCGAACGTGGAGAAGGCCTGATAGGGCGAGTCCCCGTAGCCCGGCGGGCAGATGGGAAGAATCTGCCAGTAGCGCTGCTTCGCCTGCTTCAGAAAGTCCACAAAATCATATGCGGCCTTTCCCAGCGTGCCGATTCCGTGGCGGGAGGGCAGCGATGTGATATGCACTAAAATTCCACTGCTTCTTTTCATGACGTCACTCTCTATGGTTCTATTTTTCACCGGAAAGCTGAAGAACGCTTTCCCGGTTTGCCAGGGTAAACGGTACGCACAGATGCCGCGCGGGCTGCTCCTTATGCATGCACTCCAGAAGCAGGGAGAAGCTGCGGTGCGCCAGCAGCTCCACGGACTGCGAAATTGTGGAGAGCTTCGGCGTATAAAACCTCCCGATCTTCAGCCCGTCGTAGCCGATGACGGAAATATCCTCCGGAACGCGGAGGCCCTCGTCGGCCAGCGCGCGCATCGCGCCGATGGCAATCACATCCGCCATGGCGAAGACCGCGGTGATATCCGGCGTATGGCGCAGGATCTGCCGCATGCCCTCATAGCCCGATTCGTAGGAATAGCGGCCAGGATAATAAAGCCGCTCCTCGTCGAAGGACAGGCCGTAGCGCGTGAAGGCGTCCATGCAGCCGTCAAAGCGGTGCGCGCTGGTATCGGAAATTTCCCGGCAGCCGCCCAGAATCGCGATTTTCCGGTGTCCGGCCCGGATCAGGAACTCCACCGCGCATGAAGCGCCCCTTCGGTCGTCGGTGGTCACGCTCGACAGGTTTTTGAACGGCAGGCCAGAGGCGTCGTTGGTCACCACGACAGCCGGAACCTGAATTTTTCCAAAATCCTGCAGAAAATTGTGATTGGTCGCGCCCAGGAACAGAATGCCCATGGGCTTGCGCTCGCGGCAGAGCTGAAGCGCGCGGCGGACCTCGTTGTCGTTTTCATCGAGAAAATCGACAATCACGGAATGCTCCGTCTGCGAGAAAAGGGACTGCAGCGTCTCCACCATTGTGGCGAACATCTCGTTCGACGTGCCCTTGACCTCGATGAGCACAGCGTTTGAGGTCTGCTGCTTCAGCGACTGCGCGCTTGCGTTCAGCCGGAAGCCGTTGGAATCGGCCAGGGCCAGGATGGTGCTCCGCGCGCGCTCGGAAACGTTTGGCTGATTGTTGAGTACGCGCGAAACCGTGCCGAGCGAATAGCCGCTCAGCCGCGCCAGATCCTTGATGGTCATTGGCCGCTCTCCCCTTTCTGTTTTTCCGGGTGCGGAGGCCTCAGCCCTTGACCGCGCCCGCCGCGACGCCCTTGATGATATACTTCTGGCAGCAGAGATAGAAGACGACGACCGGGATGATTGCCAGAAGAATCAGCGCCATCATCGCGCCCATGTCGACCGTCCCGTAGCTGCCGCGCAGATACTGAATGTGAATCGGAATGGTCCGGTATTTGTTGATATCCAGAACCAGGCTCGGGAGCAGATAGTCGTTCCAGACCCACATGATTTCCAGCACGCCCACGGAAACCAGCGTCGGCTTGAGCATGGGAAGCACCACGCTGTAGAACGTACGCACCGGGCCGCAGCCGTCAATTGCGGCAGCCTCCTCGATTTCCAGCGGAATCGCCTTGACAAAGCCCGTGAACATGAACACTGCCAGGCCCGCGCCGAAGCCGAGGTATACCACCGGAATGGTCCACGGCGTATTGAGCTTCAGGGTATCCGCCGTTTTGGACAGCGTGAACATGACCATCTGGAACGGCACGATCATGGAAAACACGCACAGCGTGTAAACAAGCTTGCTGAATTTACTTCCGACTCTTGAAATATACCATGCAGCCATCGACGTGCAGATGAGAATCAGCGCCACAGAGAGCACCGTGATGATCACGCTGTAGCTCACGGACTTATAAAACGGATAGTTGCCGAAGGTCATGCCCTTGATATAGTTCTGCAGGCCCATAAAGCTCTGCTCCGTCGGCATGGCAAAGGTTTCCGTATTGATGGCGGCGTTGGATTTGAAGGAGTTGACCAGAACGATGAAAATCGGATACAGATACGCGACGGCCAGCAGCGCGAAGAAGACCGTAAGGGCCGTGTTGACGCGCTTTTCCGCGCGGAAGGAGGAGGTATGCGTCTTTGCCATCACTGCTGCACCTCCTTTTTCCGGGTCGCGGCAAGCTGCGCGATGCCGATGATGCCGACCAGGATAAAGAACACAACCGCCTTTGCCTGGCCGGGTCCCTTGGTATTGCTGGTATTGGCCGAGACAATGTTCAGCGCCAGCATTTCCGTCGTCTTGATGACGTTGCCGCCTGCAAGCTGCAGATAGGGCTTGCCGGCCGTCAGGGCCAGGTTCTGATCGTAGAGCTTGAAGCCGTTGGTCAGCGCCAGGAACGTGCAGATGGTGATGGAGGGCATCACATTGGGAATGGTGATGTACCAGAGGGATTTCCAGCCGCTGGCGCCGTCGAGCTTCGCCGCCTCCATCATATCCTCGGGAATGGACTGCAGGCCCGCGATGTAAATGATCATCATGTAGCCGATCTGCTGCCAGCAAAGGAGGATGATCAGGCCCCAGAAGCCGAATTTGCTGTTGAGGACAACCGCCGTATTATAGTGGCTCAGAATGCCGTCGAAGATCATGAGCCAGATATAGCCCAGCACAATGCCGCCGATGAGGTTCGGCATAAAGAAAACGGTCCGGAAGAGGTTGGAGCCCTTGATTCCGCGCGTGAGCGCATACGCAACCGCGAAGGCCAGCACGTTGATGATCAGCAGCGACGCCACGGCAAACAGCGCCGTGTACCAGAAGGCGTGCAGGAAGCCCTCGTCCTGGAAAATCAGCTTATAGTTCTTCAGGCCGACCCAGGTCCAGTCCCGCGTGATTTTGAAATCACAGAACGACAGGAAAATGCCCTTCAGGAACGGATACAGGAAGCCGACGCAGAACGAAGCGAAGGTCGGCAGCAGAAACAGCCAGAACCATTTCTGAATCGGTCTGCGGATGAGCCTGGAATTGAGCGCCGCAGTGTCCGGCCTGCGGGTTTTTGCCTTCATTATAAAATCTCTCCTTTTCCATCTGATCTTTACAGAATCTCTGCAGAATCTCTCAGACCGCACGCCGGATTCCGGTATGCCGGCTCAAAGATTTCGCGCCGCCTTCTCTCAGGCTGGCGGGCTGTCCAACCGTCCGGCAGGGGGCGGGCGAAATGCCCGCCCCCTGGTCGTTCTGTCTGGAATTTACGCCGGAAGCGTTACGCGTTTTCCTTTGCGTACTGCATGGCCCAGCCGTCGACAAACGCGGTCTTGACCGCATCCCAGTCGCCGGTACCGGCGGTGTACTGCGTCAGCGCATCGACAACGGCAGCGCGCCAGTCGTCCACAGCGGGCGTGTAGTTGAAGGCCCAGGTGACGACATAGTTGCCCTTGGCGGTGTAGTCGTTGGCCTGTGCGAAGAAGACGTTCTCCGGCTCCTTGGCGTTCTTGAACGGGCAGGGGCCAAACTGCTCTGCCAGCATCTTCGTGCCTTCCTCGGAGGTCACAACCCAGACCAGGAAGTCGATGGTCGCCTGAATGTCAGCCTCGGAGGCCTTCTTGTTGACGGCCCAACAGTTTTCCGTGCCGCAGCACAGGCCGGCCTTCTCTTCGCCGTCCACGCCGCAGTAGATCGGGATCATGGCAAGATCGTCGGGATTCATGGCGAACTTGTCCGCAGCGGTCAGGTTGGAATATTCCCAGGTGCCGTTCTGATAGAACACAGCCTTGCCCTCGCCGAACTCGGCCTCGGACTCGTCGCCCGTCGCCGTTGCCAGCGCAGCGCCAGTCGTGGCGGTATCGGTGATATAAAGGTCCCAGATGTTCTTGTAGTTCTCAAGATAAGCATCGGTAATCTCAGCGGGCTGCGCGGTGATATTGTTGTCGCGGAACTGATAGTACAGCGGCATATTGGCCAGGTGGCCGGAGAAGCGCCAGCTCGACGAGCCGTCCAGGCCGGCGGAAGAGAACGCGTCGAAGCCGAGCTCCGCGCTTCTGGCGTGGATATCGTCGGCAACGGCCTTCAGGGTGTCGAAGTTGGTGATATCGCTCAGCTCATAGCCGGCTTCCTTCAGAAGCGCCTTGTTGACGATGATGCCAAAGGCCTCATAGCAGTAGCCGATGGAAATGGTCTGGCCGTCGGCGTTCTTGAGGTTGAAGGCGTCGGTTGTCATCTCGTTCATGACGGCCGTGCCGTCCAGCGGCAGGCAGTACTCGCCCCAGGTGTTGACCGCGCCCTGGTTGCCGCACTGGAAGAGGGTCGGAGCGGAGCTCTTGTCCATCTCGGCGGTCAGCGTGTCGTCATAGGTGCCGGAAGCAGCGGTGACGACCTTCACGGGAACGCCAGTTGCCTTGGTATAGGATTCGGCCAGCGTCTGCCAGGCAGAGTCCGCTTCGGGCTTGAAGTTCAGGTAATAGACGGAGCCTGTCTTCGGCTTGCTGGCGCACGCCGTAAGTCCAAGTACCATCACGAGCGCCAGAAGCAATGCGATGATCTTTTTCATTTTGATTTCCTCCTGCTCAAATTCGATACGATTTGATTTTCAAACTGGAAACGTTTCCAGTTCTTACGTATATATTATACATCATTTTTTTCATTTCAGGCAGGCGAATTTTGGTTTTTTTAAATTTTCAGCGTTTTGTATGATTGCAGGCTATGTTTTTTGTGCAATGTATTGAAAACGTTTCCAGTCTTGCTTCAACTGCCTCTTGCGCTTTGCGCCTGCATCCGCTATGATGATAAAAAACATATGCGAGGTGCAGCTATGGGCCGGATTTTTCAGCTCGATTCGCCGCTGATCCGTTTTCTGACGCGGGCGGCAGACCTTATCATTCTGAACGTTCTTTTTCTGATCTTCAGCCTGCCTGTTTTCACGCTGGGCGCTTCCCTCACCGCCATGTACCGCGTCTGCCTGAATTTTTACGAGGACAAGGGCAGCTCTGTGGCGCGCATGTTCTGGGAGGCCTTCCGGGAAAACTTCAAAAAGGCGACGCTTGTATTCCTGATTCTCCTGCCGCCGACCGCGCTGGCCGTTTATGAAACCGCCGTCGCGCTCTCGGGCGCGCTCGGCACGCCCTGGCTGCTTGCGGTGTTTGTGCTGCCCCTTATTCTGGTCGTTTTCGTCCAGAGTTATGTATATCCGCTGAGCGCGCAATTTGAAAACAGCATCTGGCGGACCATCAAGAACGCGCTGCTGCTTTCCGTGGGCAATCTGCCGCGCTCGATTCTCATCGGCGCTCTGAATCTTCTGCCGTTTGTCCTGTTTCTGCTGCTGCCCGTGCAGTTCCTGCAGAGCAGCATCGTGTGGATCTTCGCGGGCTTTTCTCTGACCGCGTATCTCAACACCTGGTTCTTCCGCAGGATTTTCAAAAAGGTCATTCAGCTTACCGCCGCGGCAAACGGCGACAGTGAGGAGGCGTCGGAATGAATCCGCTTCTGCGCGGACGGGTTTACCGTCATTTCAAGGGCGATTATTATCTTCTGGAGGATATCGCACGGCATTCGGAAACGGGAGAGGACTATGTCGTCTACCGCAAGCTCTACGGCGACGGCGGCCTCTGGGTCCGGCCCGCGGCCATGTTTGCAGGCGAGGTCGACCGGGAAAAATACCCGGACTGCACGCAGCGCTGCCGCTTCGAGCTGCAGGAAATCCCCTCCCGCGCCGGACACGGCGAACCCTGACCGTTTTATTATTTTTTAAGTCTTACGGGCCGGCATGCTTCAGCGTGCCGGCTCACCTTTTTTTCTCCGCCGCATAGAATACAAGTGCGCAACAAATCCGGCTGCAAGGAGGAATGCATATGGCCGCGCACGGTACGGTTACCGTTTACGTCTATACCTCAGACGCGCAGATTCCACTGGAGGGTGCAGCTGTCACCATCACAAGGCGCCTTCCGGACGGCGCGCAGGAGCTGCTTGGTCTGCGCCTTACAAATTTTGACGGCTATACGGAGCCCGTCGACGTCCAGACGCCTCCCGCGGAGCAAAGCCAGAGCTTTCACGCGGGAGACGCGCCCTTCGCCAGCGTCGACCTGCGCGTACAGCTGCTGCACTACGGCTCCGTGCTGGTTCAGAACGCGCAGGTCTTCGCCGGACAGCAGACGCTGCAGGAGATGATGCTCGTCCCCACGCCGACGCTGCCGGAGAGCTACACGCGCCTTCAGGTTTTCGACGTGTCTGCCCAGGAGCTTTGAGGAGGTATGTATGCCGACGGTTCTTCCCTACATCCCGACGAATATCACCGTACATCTCGGCGCGCCGGCCGCGCAGGCCCGGAACGTCACCGTTTCCTTCAGCGAATATGTCAAAAACGTCGTTTCCAGCGAAATCTATCCGACCTGGGAGCCTGCGGCGCTGCGCGCAAACACGCTGGCCGTTATTTCCTACGCGCTCAACCGTGTCTATACCGAGCATTACCGCAGCCGCGGCTATGATTTCGACATCACAAGCTCCACCAGCGTGGACCAGAAATTCATAGAGGGACGGAATTTCTTTGAAAACATCGCCGTCCTGGTCGACGAGCTCTACACGGACTATCTTCGCAGGGCGGGCTTTGTCGAGCCGCTTGCCGCGAAATTCTGCAACGGCGTGAGCGTCAGCTGCGACGGCATGAGCCAGTGGGGCTCCCAGGAGCTTGCGCAGGAGGGAGAAAACAGCGTGCAGATTTTAAGGCGCTACTACGGAGACGACACGCAGATTGTCGTGGGCGCGCCGGTTCAGGAGCCTGCGGAATCCTATCCGGGCACGCCGCTGCGCGCCGGAGACGTCGGCGTGAACGTCACCGTGATTCAGGTCTCCCTGAACCGGGTCTCGCAGAACTATCCAGCCATCCCGAAGATTCCGGTCGACGCCATTTTCGGCGAGGCGACGGAGCAGGCCGTGCGCGCCTTCCAGTCCATCTTCTCGCTCAGCGTCGACGGGATTGTCGGCCAGGCCACCTGGTACCGCCTGGTCCAGATTTACGTTGCGGTCACAAAGCTCTCCGAGCTTCGTTCCGAAGGGCAGACCTTTGTCGGCTTCAGCTGGGAGGCCCCCGCCTCGCTCACCCCCGGGGACGTCGGCGTGCAGGTGACGCATCTGCAGTATATGCTCTCGGTTCTTGCGCAGTTTATTTCCGAGGTTCCGGAGCCGCCTGTCTCCGGAAGCTACGGCGAGGAAACCCGGCAGGCCGTAGCCGCGTTTCAGACCTACGCGCAGCTGCCGGCCACGGGGAATGTGGACGTCGATACCTGGGAGGCCGTCTACGCGCAGTATGCCGGAATTTCCCAGACCATTTTCCAGAACCAGGAGCTGTTTCCGCTCACGCCCGCTTCCGCAGTTTCCGCCTCCGCGCAGGGCGGCTCCGGGCTGCCGCAGGGCTATGACCGTGCGCTCGGCTACCAGGACACGACGCGCTTTCTTCAGTACCCCGGCACGGCGCTTGCCAGCGGAATGCGGGATGAGGAGGTGTTCTGATGCAGCGCTATCTTCGAAGGCCCATCCGCAGTCTTCAGACCATGCTGCGCCTGCTTTCCCGGTCTGAGGACGTCTACGCCAGCGTCATCCCCGACGGAGTCTACGGTCCTGTCACGGCAGCCGCCGTCTCCGCGTTTCAGGAGCAGGCACGCCTCCCCGTCACCGGCGTGACGGACTATGCCACCTGGAACCGGATTGTCAGCGCATACCTTGCCCGGCTTCCGGCCATGGCGCTTCCCGCGCCGATTCTGATCCGCTCCGAACCGCAGCAGTGCATCGCGCCGGGCGAAAAGAATTCCCATGTTTACCTTGCCCAGAGCATGCTCCGGGTCCTGGGTGAAAGCTACCGCGGCGTTCCGGACGTGGACATCAGCGGCACGCTCGATGAAAAAAGTGTCCGCTGCCTCATGTGGCTGCAGAAAAAATCCGGCCTTCCGGAAAACGGCGTTCTGGACGCGGTAACCTGGCAGCACCTGACAAAGCTCTACGATCTGATTTCCGGCAACGGCAGCTGATATCCGGAGCAGGCGGCGCTTTCGTCATGCCGGCTTTTTCGGCGCGCGGCTTGCCGAAGACGGCAAAATCTGATATGATAAGAAAACTGTCTATACAAAAGGAGTCCCTGCCCGTGAAAATTCTGATCTGCAACGTTGGAAGCACCTCTTTGAAATATCAGCTTCTGGATATGGAGTCTGAAACCGTCCTCGCCTCCGGCGGCGCCGAGCGCGTCGGAAGGGAAAACGGCAGCTTCTATGCCAGAACGCCCGCTTCAGGCGAGGAACTCCGGGAGCAGGCCCGCTTCCCGTCGCACGCGGAGGCCATCGCCAGGATGCTGCGCCAGCTGCACGAAACCGTCCTTCCGGACCTTGGCGCGCTTGCGTGCGTGGGCTTCAAGGTCGTGCACGCGCGCGGCATCAGCGGCGTACAGCTGCTGACAGAAGAGGTCCTGCAGAAAATGGAGGCCTTCAACTGCGTGGCCCCCGCGCACAATCCGCCCTACCTTTCCGCCATCCGCCAGTTCCGGACGCTGCTTCCCGGCACGCCGCTCATCGGCGCGTTTGAAACCGCCTTCCATGCGGATATGCCGGACGAGGCGAAGCTCTACAGCATTCCGCTCGAGCTCAGCCGCAGGTATCAGATCCGCCGCTACGGCTTTCACGGCGCTTCGCTGCAGTATCTGACCGAGTGGACGCAGTGCGCCATGGAGCGCGAGGATATCCGCCTGGTTGCGTGCCATCTGGGCGGAAGCAGCAGCGTCTGCGCCGTCAAAAACGGAAAAAGCATCGACACCAGCATGGGCCTTGGCCTGCAGTGCGGCCTGCCGCAGAACAACCGCTGCGGCGATCTGGACCCCTATGCAGTGTTCTACCTGATGGAGGAGGGCGGCATGTCGGAAGCCGAAGTCCGGGCGCTGCTGGAAACAAAAAGCGGACTGCTCGGCCTTTCCGGCGGCGTCGGGAATGATCTGCGCGATCTGGAGGCGGCCGCAGAGGCCGGGAACGACGACGCGCTGCTTGCAATCCGCTGCTACTGCTACGCCATCAAAAAATATATCGGCGCTTACGCCGCCGCGATGGGCGGGCTGGACGCCATCGCCTTTGGCGGCGGTATCGGCCGCGGAAGCGCGCTGGTGCGCGCGATGAGCCTTTCCGGGCTGGAATTCCTCGGCGTGCGGCTTGACGGCTTTCAGAACCGCACCGCGCTCGGCGGCATGGACATTTCCCTGCCGGACAGTCCCGTCCGCATTTTTGTCATCGACACCAACGAGGAGCTCATCGTCGCGCGCAAGGCTGCGGCGCTGCTGCGCGGCGAGGCCGGATAAGCGCGGCTTTCCGGCAGAACCACAAAACAATTTTTTAGGATAACTAATTTTTTGTCTGTTTTCGATAAGAATCCGCTTCTCTTTTTTACAAATTGCCAATTGCGTTTTCATTTACTAATGTAAAAAAATGTGCTACAATGAATGTTAATTCAGCAAGGAATCGCATTTCGCCCGCTCCCGCGAAAAGGTGCATGCAGCCTTGAACAGAAAGGATGACAGCCTTGGATAAAACTGTTTGCGCAATCGAACTGAAAAACATCACCAAACGCTTTGGCAAGGTCGTCGCAAACGACGGCGTCTGCCTGAGTCTGCGCTACGGCCAGATTCTCTCCCTGCTCGGAGAAAACGGCAGCGGCAAAACCACACTGATGAACATGCTCGCGGGAATTTATTTCCCGGACGAGGGCGAAATCTTTGTAAACGGCAAGCCGGTTTCCATCCGCAGCCCGAAGGACGCCTTTGACAATCACATCGGCATGATTCATCAGCACTACAAGCTTGTCGACGTCTTCACCGCCGCGCAGAATATCGTCCTGGGTCTCGACGAGGGCGGCAAGCTCGACATCGCGGCGACGAACCAGCGCGTGCGCGAAATCTGTGAGCGCTACGGCTTCGACATCGATCCCACGCAGAAAATTTACGACATGTCGGTTTCGCAGAAGCAGACCGTCGAAATTGTCAAAATGCTCTACCGCGGCGCGGACATCCTGATTCTGGACGAGCCGACCGCCGTTCTGACGCCGCAGGAAACGGACAAGCTCTTCGCCGTTCTGCGCAATATGCGCGACGACGGCAAGGCCATCGTCATCATCACGCACAAGCTGCATGAGGTGATGGCGCTTTCCGACCAGGTCGCGGTCCTGCGCAAGGGCAAATACATCGGAACCGTCAACACCAGCGAAACAAGCCCCCAGGCGCTGACCGACATGATGGTCGGCCACACGGTTACGCTGAACATCGACCGGCCGAAGCACGAGCATCCCGAGCCCCGGCTGGAGATTCAGGATCTGACCTGCTTTGACGCAGAGGGCGTGGCAAAGCTCGACCATGTCAGCTTCACGGCGATGGGCGGCGAGATTCTCGGCATTGCCGGCATTGCCGGCTCCGGCCAGAAGGAGCTTCTGGAGGCCATCGCCGGGCTCTGCCCGATTGCGGAGGGCTCGATCCGCTACACCCCGGAGGACAAGCCTGCGCTGCAGCTGGTGGGAAAGACGCCGATGCAGATCAAGAAGGCCGGCGTCTCCCTCGCCTTCGTTCCGGAGGACCGGCTTGGCATGGGCCTGGTCGGCTCGATGGGCATGACCGGCAATATGATGCTCCGCTCCTGGAAAAAGGGCCGGCACGCCTTTGTCGAGCGCAAGGACCCCAACGAGCTTGCCCTTCGGATCTGGAAGGAGCTTGACGTGGTCACGCCGAGCGTGGATTTCCCCGTCCGCCGCATGTCCGGCGGCAATGTGCAGAAGGTGCTCGTCGGCCGTGAGATTGCGACAAATCCGTCCGTTCTCATGTCCGCCTACGCGGTGCGCGGCCTGGACATCAACACATCCTATACCATTTACAATCTCATGACGGCGCAGAAGATGAAGGGCGTCGCCGTGATTTACGTCGGCGAGGATCTGGACGTGCTGCTTGAGCTGTGCGACCGGATTCTGGTGCTCTGCGGCGGCAAGCTCTCCGGCGTCGTCGACGCGCGCACCGCAACAAAGGAGCAGCTTGGCCTGCTCATGACCCGCGTCGGCGGAAAGGAGGCTGAAACCGTATGAAGCAGGAAATGAAAACTCCCCTGATCCGCCTTGCCAAGCGCGACGCCATGGAGCCCTGGAAGGTCTGGTGCATCCGCGTCGGCTCCATTTTCCTGGCGCTGCTTCTGGGCGGCCTGGTCATCGCCCTGGTCGGCACAAATCCGCTGGAGGCCTACCGGACCATTATCTCCGGCTCCCTCGGCAAGAAAACCGCCATCCGGCAGACGGTCAAAATCGCAGTTCCGCTCCTCGGCTGCGCGCTCGCCATCGCCCCGTGCTTCAAGATGCGCTTCTGGAACATCGGCGCGGAGGGTCAGATTACAGCCGGCGCCATCGCCGCGACGTACTTCGCGCTCAAATGGGCCGGAAGAGTCTCCTCTCCGGTGCTGCTGATCCTCATGGGTCTGGCCGCCATGCTTGCAGGCGGCGTCTGGGCGCTGATTCCTGCGTTCTTCAAGGCCAGGTGGAACACCAACGAGACGCTGTTCACGCTCATGATGAACTACATTGTCATCGGCATCGTCAAGTGGCTGCAGGGCGGGCCCTGGGAAGGCCGTCCCGGCTCGCAGATCATCCCGCAGTTTGACGCCGACGCGTGCCTGCCGAAGGTTCTGGGCGTACATTGCGGCTGGATCATCGTGCTGATTCTGGTCGTCCTCGTGCACATCTATATGCGCCATACCAAGCAGGGCTACGAAATC
Source organism: uncultured Oscillospiraceae bacterium (assembly GCA_934655935.1). GTDB lineage: Bacteria > Bacillota > Clostridia > Oscillospirales > Oscillospiraceae > CAG-170. The sequence continues at coordinate 15,628 of CAKUHJ010000023.1, forward strand.
GCCGTCATCGGCGACTCGGTCAATACCGCGCGCTATGCCGGCATGAACGTCGGGCTCATTATGATGCGCACCATGTTCATCTCCGGCGCAATCTCGGGTCTGGTCGGCTTTATCGTCGCCTCGGGCGCAAACAACACGCTCTATGACGGCGTGGCGAACGGCGTGGGCTTCACCTCCATCACCGTCGCCTGGCTCAGCCAGCTCAACGCCTTCGCGATGATCGTCATTTCCATGATGCTGGCCGTGCTGGAAAAGGGCGCGGAAACGCTGCAGACGGCGCTGGCCGTCCCGGCCTCCATCTCGGATATCATCACCGGCATTCTGCTGTTCTGCATGCTGGGGTGCGAATTCTTCATCAATTATCGCCTCATCTTCCGGGGCAAATCTGAAAAGGAGGCGGCAAAGGTATGAGCGGTTTTCTGGGTCTTTTTATCGCGCTGATCATCGCGGCCATCACCTACGGTACGCCGCTGCTGTTCGGCACGCTCGGCGAAATTCTGACGGAGAAATCCGGCAACCTGAACCTCGGCGTGGAAGGCATCATGTTCATGGGCGGCGCGGTCGGCCTGGGTGGCGTGTACTACTATGAAAAGGCCGTCGGCGCGGCGGCGAACGGGTATCTTGCGGTTCTCATCGCAATTGTGTGCGCATTCCTTGCCGGCGCGGCCGCCTCGCTGATCTTCAGCTTCCTGACCATCACACTCCGCACGAACCAGAACGTAACGGGCCTTGCGCTGTCCATCTTCGGCACGGGCGTCGGCCAGTTCATCGGAGAGTTCATGCGCGTGACGGAGGGCGGCTACATCTCCATCAGCAACGAGCTGAAGATTTTCTACACGAACTCCCCCTTCCCCCAGTTCCTGCAGAGCATTCCCTATGTCGGAAAGATTCTGTTCGGCAACAGCATTTTCTTCTATCTCGGCATTGTTCTGGCCGTGTTCCTGTTCTGGTTCCTCGGCAAAACCCGCTGCGGCCTGCATCTGCGCGCCGTCGGCGAGTCCCCCGCGACGGCAGACGCCGCCGGCATCAACGTCTCGCGCTTCAAGTATCTTGCCACCATCATCGGCGGCGGTATCTCCGGCATCGGCGGCATGATCTATATCACCACCATCGCCGGCTGCGTCTGGAACCACGAGGGCCTGTCCGGCGTCGGCTGGCTGGCCGTGGCGCTGGTCATCTTCTGCATGTGGCGGCCGCTGAACGCCGTGTGGGGCTCCGTGCTCTTCGGCGCGCTCATGATTCTGTACCTGCGGCTGGTCATCTCCTTTATCCCCACGCAGCTGTACAAAATCCTTCCGTACGTGGTCACCGTCGTCGTGCTGGTGATCTCCAGCATGCGCAACAACAAGGAAAAGCAGCCGCCGCAGTCCCTGGGGCTTGCCTACTTCCGCGAAGAGCGCTGAAGTGTGCTGAAGCGTATAAAAAAATCGGAGTGCCGTGAAGCACTCCGATTTTTTTACTTCTTTTCGAAGGACAGGCAGTCGGTGCACTGATCCATCGAAGGATTTTTCTCGTGCGTGCCGATGCACACACGGTCCAAAGAGCAGAAGTTCTCCCCCGCGCAGTGATGGCCGCACTGGGTCACGTGGCATTCGATCGACTTGTTCGCTTTGCAGTTACAAAGATCCATGATCAAGATCCTCCTTTCAAGGTTCGGCATTAGCTTTCCCGCTGCCGCCGCCTGTATACAGGAGATTTCTTCTATTTTATGTCCGCATCAGGCCGACGCAGTCATAATACGGCTTTGAGGCAATCAGCGCCTTGTTTTCCCGGAATTTGTCGTGCAGGAGCGTAATTACCGCGTAATCGCACTGCGCCATCGCTTCCTCCAGGGAATAATTGCGGAAGCCCGCAACCTCGCCCTGAATATACGGCTCACAGGCCAGAACCTCATAGCCCTTCTCCCGCAGGATGGAGGCAAAGAGCACGGATGGGCTCTCGCGCGTATCGTCGATATTGGCCTTGAAGCTCATGCCGAGCACCGCAATCCTCGCGCCGGGGCGCACGTCGCGGGAAATCCGCTCTGCGACCCACGCGGGCTTGGAATCGTTGACCGTCCTGGCCGTGCCGATCAGGGGCGTGATATCCTCAAATTTTTCGTGGATGAACCAGGGGTCGACTGCAATGCAGTGCCCGCCGACACCGACGCCCGGCGTATGCACGTTGACGCGCGGATGGCAGTTTGCAAGCTCAATGAGGCGGAACACGTCGATTCCAAGCCGGTCGCAGACCTTGCTCAGCTCGTTCGCGTAGGCAATGTTGATATCGCGGAAGGTGTTTTCCGTCAGCTTGCACATCTCCGCCGTCAGATCGTCCGTCAGACGGATGGTGCCCTCCGTCACGACCTCTTCATAAATCGACCTGGCGTACTCCGCCGCCTCCGGGCGGCTCGCGCCGATGATCCGGTCGTTCTGCCGCAGCTCCAGAAGCATTCTGCCGGGGATGATCCGCTCCGGGCAGTGCGCCGTCATAAAAAGCTCAGGGGAAAGGCCGCTGACCTCCGAGACAATTTTCTCCACCGCTCTGGTAGAGCCAGGCGGCGACGTGGACTCCAGCACGCACAGCCCGCCCGGACGCAGGACGCTTCCAACCTCTCTGGCCGCGGCCTCCACGAACCGCATGTCCGACACGCGCTTGTGCTCCGCCGTCTCCCGGTAGGGTGTCTGCACGGCGATGATAAAAACGTCGGCAGGCTCGGGGCTGGCCGCAAAATGCAGCCGCCCGGTGGCCAGCGCCCTGGTCAGCGCCTCCTGAAGACCCGGCTCCACAATATGGATGTGGCCGCCGTTCAGCTTGTCCACAACCTCCTGCTTGATATCAAAGCCGCAGACCTCGTAGCCTGCCAGCGTAAAGGTAATCGCCGTGGGCAGACCGATATAGCCGCAGCCCATAATTTCGATTTTTTTCATATCGTATCGCTCCTTTAAGCTGCGCGATTGCGCGCACAGCGATACTATACCCTATTTTTCACGCTTTTGCAAGCAGCTCCTGCACCATATCGAGCTTTTCCCACGGAAGAAGCAGCTCCGGACGGCCGAAGTGGCCGTAGGCCGCCGTCTGACGATAGATCGGGCGGCGGAGGTCCAGCCTGCGGATGATGGCCTCGGGACGCAGATCAAAGCAGGCGCGCACCAGCGCGGAAAGCGTCCCGTCCGGGAGCCGCCCCGTGCCGAAGGTCTCCGCCAGAACCGACACCGGCTGGCTGACGCCGATGGCGTAGGCCAGCTGGAGCTGGCATTTTTTCGCAAGCCCGGCCGCGACGATATTTTTTGCGATATAGCGGGCCATATAGGCGGCGCTCCGGTCCACCTTCGTGGGGTCCTTGCCGGAAAACGCGCCGCCGCCGTGCGCGGCGTAGCCGCCATAGGTGTCCACGATAATCTTGCGCCCGGTCAGGCCGCTGTCCCCTGCCGGACCGCCGATCACAAAGCGTCCTGTCGGGTTAACATAATATTTTGTGTCCTCATCCAGCAGCCGGTCGGGAAGGTTAGGACGGATGACGTCCCGGATTACGCGCTCGCGCAGCTCGTCAATCGCGATCTGCTCCGCGTGCTGCGTAGAGATGACGACCGTGTCAATCCGCCGCACGCTGCCGTCCGGCGCGTATTCCACGCTCACCTGGCTCTTGCCGTCCGGCCGGAGCCAGGTAAGCTCGCCGCTTTCACGCTTCTGTGCCAGCGCCTTTGTCAGATTGTGCGCGTAGGCGATGGGCGCGGGCATCAGCTCCTTCGTCTCGTCACAGGCAAAGCCGAACATCATGCCCTGGTCGCCCGCACCGATAGAAGCCGCGTCGTCATAGGCCGCGTCGACGCCCATCGCGATATCCGCAGACTGACGGTGCACCGCCGTCATCAGGGCGCAGCTGTTGCCGTCAAAGCCCATCTCGGGCCGGTCATAGCCGGCCCGGCAGATTGCCTCGCGCGCCACCGCG
>CAKUHJ010000024.1 GCA_934655935.1 uncultured Oscillospiraceae bacterium
CGGGAATATCAAGATCGGAGCAATCGGGTACGTAGGTATAATTCTTATCCTTGGAGGAGGCGGCAACGATGACCTCGCCGACCTTCTTCGCCTCGGCAATGGCCTTCTTGGACCATGCGCCGGTCTCAATGTAGACGGCCTTGCCGTTCTTCATGAGGTTCATGGGAATCATGGAGAACTGGAGCGTCGCGCCGCCCTGGATGAACAGAACCTTATAGTTGTCGGGAATGCCCATCAGGTCCCGCAGGTCCTGCTCGGCTTCGTCGATGATCTGTTGGAAAACCGGGGAGCGGTGGCTCATCTCCATCACGCACATGCCGCTGCCACGATAGTTGAGCATTTCGTCACGGATTTCCTCCAGAACAGGTTCGGGCATCATCGCGGGGCCCGCAGAAAAATTATAAGTACGACCGTATTTCATATGTTTGCCTCCTGAAATATTTCGTTTGCCTCTGTCTCTGCTCAGTGAACATCCTCAGTATATACCTTCAGTCCGGAAGAATCAACCGTTTTTCATAAAATTTTTTATGCGAACTCATAAATTTTTAGAAGTTTGACACAAAGATGTCATGCAGGCCGGATTTTCTTTGGATGCACAAATAATTTGACATTTTTCCTGCAAATTTATGGCTGCGCCGGGCTCTGCCGGCAGCAAAAAGCCGCCTCCGCATGATTTCTGAACATCATGCGGAGGCAGCCTTTTCTGGACGCCCTGCCTCTCAGACGCACAGGCCGTCAATATGCCGCTGGATGCGGTTGATGATCATTTCAAGGGCGATCAGGTTCTTGCCGCCCTCGGGGACAATGATGTGGGCGTTTTTCTTGCTGGGCTCCACAAACAGCTCATGCATGGGCTTGACCGTGGTCATGTACTGGTCGATGACGGAATCGATGGTTCTGCCGCGCTTCTTGACGTCCCTGCGAATTCTCCGGCACAGGCGCACATCCGCGTCCGCATCGACAAAAATACGGATGTCCATCTCGTCGCAGAGCTTCCGGCTGGCGAAAATCAGAATGCCCTCCACCACAATCACCTTCCGCGGCTCCACGCGGAGAACAGCCTCCGCACGGTTGTGGACGGTGTAGTCATAGGTCGGGCAGTCCACAGCCTCGCCGCGCTTGAGCGCCTGCAGATGCGCGATCATCATATCCGTATCAAAGGCCTCCGGATGATCGTAGTTCAGGTGCGTGCGCTCCTCGTAGCTCAGCTCGTCGTGCCGCTTATAATAATTGTCGTGGCTCAGGACGCTGAGATTGTCGCCGAAGCGGTTCAGAAGTGCCTTGACAAGCGTCGTTTTTCCGCTGCCCGTTCCGCCGGCAACGCCGATTACAATCACGTCAGACATCGTTCCGCCCTCCCCCTTATTCCACAATTCCGAGAATCAGCTTCTGCTTCTGCGGCGCCTGCTGCGTCCAGCTGAGCGCGGAAAGAAATTCCGCCTGTGCAGGTGCAAGCGCGCGCTCCCGGTTGGTGTGCAGAATCGCCAGGGGCTGACCGGCCTCCACATAGTCGCCGGTCTTCTTTTTGAGGACGATACCGGCGGAAAGGTCGATCACATCCTCCTTTGTCCGGCGGCCCGCGCCAAGGAGCGCGGAAGCCTCGCCGATTTTTTGCGTGTCCATATGACCGATAAAGCCGGATACGGGCGAAAGGAGCTCATACCGGACTGCTGCCTGCGGCAGGCGCGACACATCGTCCAGCACGGACACATCGCCGCCCTGGGCGCCGACCCAGCGCTTCATCTGCCGGAAGGCCTCGCCGGAGGCGATAACCTCGCGCACGCGCGTCTGCGCCGTTTCCCGGTCCCAGCCGTTGCACAGCCGGAGCATGTTCACCGCCAGCTCCATGCACACGCCCCGCAGATCCTCGCAGCCGCGCCCGTGCAGAATTTCAACCGCCTCCTGCACCTCCAGCGCGTTTCCGACGCAGTAGCCGAGCGGAATGTCCATATTGCTCAGAACCGCAATGACATTTCTGCCGCAGTGCTTTCCGATGCGGACCATGCCCTCGGCCAGCCGCCGGCCGTCCTCCTCGGTCTTCATAAACGCGCCGGAGCCGACCTTGACGTCCAGAACAATGGAGTGCGAGCCCGCGGCGAGCTTTTTGGACATGATGGAGGAGATGATGAGCGGCAGGGAATCGACCGTTGCCGTGACGTCCCGGAGGGCGTAGAGCTTTTTGTCCGCCGGCGTCAGATTGCCGGACTGACCGATGACGGCCACGCCGATCTGCTCCACCTGATGCAGAAATTCCTCCGCGCTGAGCGTGGTCCGGTAGCCGGGGATGGACTCCAGCTTGTCCACCGTGCCGCCCGTGTGCCCCAGGCCCCGGCCGGACATCTTTGCCATCTTGCCGCCAAGGCACGAGACAATCGGGGCGATGATCAGCGTCGTCTTGTCGCCGACGCCGCCGGTGGAATGCTTGTCCACGCTTTTTGTTCCGAAGCGGCTCAGATCCACCCGATCGCCCGAGCGCATCATCGCATCCGTCAGCGCAGCGGTTTCATGGTCCGTCATGCCGCGGAAGAACACCGCCATTGCGAACGCGGACATCTGATAATCCGGAACGCTGCCGTCGGTAAAGCCGGAAATCAGCCAGCGGATCTCCTCATCGGAAAGCGCCCCGCCGTTCCGCTTTTTTTCAATCAGATCAACCATTCTCATTGTGCAGGCACCTCTTAACGCTGGCCCTTGTCATAGGGAATGCCCTCTGCCTTCGGCGCGCGCGAATGCTTGGAGGTAAAGGCGAGCACCACCAGAGAGATGATATAGGGCATCATATTGTAGACAGAGCCCGGAATATTGAGCGAAACCAGGAAATCAAAGCCAAAGTAGACGTTGGACAGCGCCCGGAACAGGCCGAACAGCAGCGCCGCCAACGCGATGCGGATGGGCTTCCACTGGCCGAAGATCATAACCGCCAGCGCCAGGAAGCCGAAGCCCGCGACGCCGTTTTCAAACTTCCATTCGGACACGCCCGCAAGAATGTAGCAGATTCCGCCAAGACCGCCGAGCAGGCCCGAAATCAGCACGCCCGCCCAGCGCATTTTTTTGACGTTGATGCCCACGGAGTCCGCCGCCTGCGGATGCTCGCCGCAGGCCATCAGGCGAAGGCCGAAGCGCGTTTTATAAAGCGTCACATGGGCGGCTGCCACCGCCAGAAGCGCGATGAGCATGAACCAGTTGAACTCAAAGCCGCCCATATTTACCAGAAACGCAGGCTTTGCCGCAGCATACTGGATGGTGGAGGACACGTCGTCCGGATTGGCCGCTGTGTTCATGGCCTTGACAATCACCGTCGCCCCGGCCGTTCCCAGAAGGTTCATTGCCGTGCCGACAAGAGTCTGGTCAGCCTTGAAATTGATGCTCGCAATGCCGAGAAGCGTGGAGTAGAGCATGCCGAAGAGCATCGCGCAGAGCAGCACCACCAGCACCAGCACAAAGCCCGGCAGCGTGCCTGCCAGCATCCGCATGGCCAGCGCGCCGCCCAGCGCACCGATGACCATAATGCCCTCAAGGCCGAGGTTGATGACACCGGAATGCTCCGAGAAGCAGCCGCCCAGCGCCACCAGAATCAGAACTGAGGAAAAAATCAGGGTATACTGAATCAGAAGCGTCATGCCTGCGGACCTCCTTCCTGCGTTTTCGCGGCAAGCGCGGCACGTTTTTTCTCATCCCGGCGGTTCAGCCACCGGTTCATCAGCGTCTTCAGGAACAGGACGAAGGCGCACAGGTAAATGATCAGCGAGGAGATCAGATCCGAAATCTGCGAGCAGTACATCGTCTTATCCACATACGCGCCGCCTGCGGTGATATGCTGGATAAAGAAGGAGGCAAAGACCGTCCCGATGGGGTTCAGGCCGCCCAGGAAGCACGCCGCGATGCCGTTGAAGCCCATGGAAGGGACGGAGGTTGCCGTGCACTGCCACTGCTCATAGCCGGTCTGATACAGCAGAGACGCGCCAAGCCCCGCCAGCGCGCCGGAGATGACGAGCGTCAGGATGGTATTCCGTTTTTCGGCCATGCCGCAGTATTTGGCGGCAAACTTGTTGTAGCCGGTGGCCTTGAGCTCGTAGCCGAAGCGGGTCTTCTCCAGCACCACCCAGATCAGCACCGCCAGCAGCACCGAAAGCGGAATGGCGATGGTGATGTATTTATGGCCGCCGAACAGCTCGCCCAGGCCGAGCTGCGGCAGAATCGCCTGCGCGCCGAAGCTCTTCATCTGCAGGGTGTAGGGGCTGGTCTCCTCCTTGACGTTCGTGAGGATCATGTTGGCCAGGTAAAGCCCGATCCAGTTGAGCATGATGCCGGAGATGACCTCGTTGACATTGCAGTAGGACTTGAGCAGGCCGACGATCGCGCCGAACAGCGCCCCGGCGAAGACCGCCAGCAGCAGACAACTCAGCCAGCCCCACTTGAGCGCCAGCGCCGCATAGATGCACGCACAGGAGCCCGCGACATACTGGCCGGCCGCGCCGATGTTGAAAAGGCCGACCTTGTAGGCAAACAGCACCGAAAGCGCGCACATCAGCAGCGGCGCGGTCTTTACAAGCGTGTTTGCAAAATACTTGAGCTTGGACGAGGCCTTGTTGTAGGTCAGGAAGTTTTTCATGACCGCGCCGATGGCGCCCCCCGCGCCCGCGGGATTGATCAGCAGAAGCACGATGTAGCCGATCAGCAAGCCCAGGATGATGCATACCAGCGAGGCAAGCAGCGACTGCAGCGCATTTGAACGCAACGGATTCTTTTTCATCTGCGCACCTCATCTCTCTTCGCGCCCGCCATATAAAGGCCAAGCTCCTCCTGCGAGGTAGAGCGCGGGTCAAGCTCGCCCACAATCTCTCCCTCATACATGACCAGAATGCGGTCGGGGATGTCCATAACCTCGTCAAGCTCCAGCGAAACCAGCAGCACGGCCTTTCCGGCGTCGCGCTGGGCGACCAGCTGCTTGTGGATATACTCAATCGCGCCGACGTCCAGACCGCGCGTCGGCTGCACGGCGACCAGCAGCTCCGGCTCCTTGTCGATTTCGCGCGCAACAATGGCCTTCTGCTGGTTTCCGCCGGACATGCTGCGCGCAATGGTCGCCGGCCCCTGGCCGGAGCGGACGTCGTACTGCGCAATCAGGCGCTCTGCATACGAGCGGATGTTGCCCCGGCGGAGGAAGCCCGCCCTGTTCGTGAACTCCGGCTCAAAATAGCGCTCGAGCACCATATTGTCCTCCAGCGTATAATCGAGAACCAGGCCGTATTTGTGCCGGTCCTCCGGAATGTGGCTCATGCCCATCACATTGCGCTCGCGGATGGAGGTTTCGGTAATGTCCTTGCCGAGAAGCTGGATTTTTCCGCCTACCAAGGGCTCGATGCCCGTCAGACCGTAGACGAATTCGGACTGGCCGTTTCCGTCAATACCGGCCAGGCACACGATTTCGCCGCGGCGCACCTGCAGGCTGACGTTTCTGACGGCATTATTCTTATGTACCTTGGACGCGACGGTCATATTCTGCACGTCCAGCACAACCTCGCCGGGCTCGATATCCTTCTTTTCCACATGGAAGCTGACCTCGCGGCCGACCATCATCGCCGAAAGCTGCTGCATGGTTACCTCGCGGGTATTGACCGTGCCGATGCACCGGCCCTTGCGGAGCACTGTGCAGCGGTCGGCCACAGCCATGATCTCCGCCAGCTTATGCGAGATGAAGAGGATGGACTTTCCCTCGGCGGCAAGATTCTTCATAATGAGCATCAGCTCGTCGATTTCCTGCGGCGTGAGGACTGCCGTCGGTTCGTCGAAAATCAGGATCTCATTGTCGCGGTAAAGCATCTTGAGGATTTCCGTACGCTGCTGCATGCCGACGGAAATGTCCTCGATCATCGCGTCCGGGTCGACGTGAAGGCCGTATTTTTCCGACAGGGCGATCACCTTTTCCCGCGCCTGCTTCTTCTGCAGGAAGCCCGCCGTATTCGGCTCCACGCCGAGGATGATATTGTCGAGCACCGAGAAGCATTCCACCAGCTTGAAATGCTGGTGCACCATGCCGATGTTCAGCGCGTTTGCATCGTTGGGGTCGTTGATGCGGACGGCCGCGCCGTTTTTCTTGATGACGCCCTGTTCCGGCTGGTACAGGCCGAACAGGACGCTCATGAGCGTCGACTTTCCTGCGCCGTTTTCTCCGAGCAGCGCATGAATTTCGCCCTTTCTAAGCTGCAGGGTGATATTGTCATTGGCCTTGATGCCGGGAAATTCCTTCGTAATATTCAGCATCTCAATGACATATTCCGATTCTGCCAAACCCATCACTCCTATCTGTCCTTTTTTCGCAGCGGCGAACGAATCGCCATTTCAGGATAATTATCTGTATTATACTAGAAGCTTCAGAAAATATCCACAGGCAAAACCGCATTTTTGGCACGAAAGCAAGTTTTTTTCTCTCCGGGCCGGCTGCGGCTGGATATTTTGTAAAAAAGATGATACAATGGCTTCAGCTGACAAAAATTCTGCACAGATGGAGACTTGCCGCCGTGAAACACCGTTTTGCCCTGCTTCTGGGGCTGCTGCTGACGCTGACGCTTTGCTGCGCGTGCGCGGAAAAGCCCCTCACAACGCTTCCTCTGCCGCAGGAGCGCCCGGTTCAGGACGCGCTCGCAGAGGATCATCTGTCCGCCCCGCAGTCGGTTCCGGAGCCGGAGCCGGAGCCCGCGTATCCGGAGCTTTCGCGCGCGGAGGCGGAAATCCGCCTGTTCGGCCGCCCGTTCACGCCGTTTTTGTACGAGGACACGCCGTATGTGCCTGCCAGCGTCTTTTTTGAGGCGGCAGGGCTCCCCTTTGAGGAGGAAAACGGCTTTGTGACCGCGCAGGGGCACACCTTCGGTCCCGATACAGCGGTCGGGGCCGACGCCGGCTGCGTTTTGCAGGCGGACGGGCTTTACCTGCCGATGCGGCAGGCAGCGGAGCTGCTCGGCTTTGTAAACGGGCACAGCCCGGAGGGAACGGAGTACCTTGCGCACCCCGCGAAAGCGGACGCCCCGGCGCCGAATGTCAACGTGCCGGTTCTCATGTATCACGCAGTGAGCGACGACTGCTGGGGCTTTGAGGAGCTGTTCGTAAAGCCCGCAGAGATGGAGCTGCAGCTTCAGTATCTGGTGGACAACGGCTACGACGCCATCTTTCTGGAGGACCTCAGCCATGTGGAGGATTACGAAAAGCCGGTTATTCTGACCTTTGACGACGGCTACGACGACAATTATACGGAGCTTTTCCCGCTGCTGGAAAAATACGGCGTCAAGGCGACCATCTTTGTCATTGGCAACGCCATGGGCAAGCCGCATAAGATGACGCAGGCCCAGGTTTACGAGCTTGCCTCGTCCGGCCTGGTTTCCATCCAGAGCCACGGTTATACCCACCGGGAAATGGGCACGCTTTCCAAGGAGGAGCTGGACGACGAGATGCGCCTGAGCCGGGACGCCATCGCCTGCGTGACGGGCTTTACGCCGTATGCGCTGTGCTACCCCGTCGGAAGCTACAGCGACTGCGCGCTGGAGGCCGCGCGGCAGTATTACAGCTACGGCCTTCTGATGTCCAGCGGACTCTATAACACAAGTATGGACCCCCTGCTGATCCCGCGCGGATATATTTCCCGTTATTCCGGCATCTGGGATTTTGCATGGTGGCTGGGAACGTCCGGCACATCGGACGCATGGCGGGAATAAGGGAGGCAGATCTATGTACCCGAAAAAACAGGCCAAAACGGACCGCGAACGCTTTTACGCGGCCTTCAGGAAAAAGGTCGGCTGCCAGCCTGAGGAATACCTCGGCAGAAAGCTGGCCGCCGGCATGGACGAGGGAGCGCTTCACAGGCTCTACGACCTTCTGGCTCTGGAAATTGCGATGAAGGCCCGCTGCACGGCCATTCGCTATGACCAGCTCCGGCAGGAGCAAGCGCGCCGGGAGCAGACCGCGCAGAAGCACGTCCAGCGTGCGGCGACGCACCGCGTGCCCGTCTGCGCGCGCTGCGGCGCGCGGATGATTCTGCGCACCGGGCAGTCCGGCGCAAGAAAGGGCGAAAAATTCTGGGGCTGCAGCAATTTCCCCGCCTGCCGCTATACCCGGAGGCTGGACAACGAGACATGAACAACTACAAACTTACCCTCAGCTACGACGGCACGCGCTACTGCGGCTGGGAGCGGCAGCCGGGACGCGAGACCATCCAGGGAAAGCTGGAGACCGTGCTTGAAAGAATGACCGGAAGACCCGTTGAGGTAAACGGCGCGGGACGGACCGACGCGGGCGTGCATGCGCGCGCCATGACGGCCAATACCTGGCTGGAAACTGCGCGTTCCTGCGAAGAAATCCGGCAGTATCTCAACCGGTATCTGCCGGAGGATATCTGCGCAGACGAGGTGAAGGAGGCCTCGGAGCGCTTCCATGCGCGCTTCAAGGCCGCAGGAAAGCTTTACGCCTATACCTGCTATGTCGGAACCGGAAAGCCGGTGTTCAACCGCCGCTTTGTCACCGTGCTGGAGGGCGAGCCGGATCTGACGCGCATGCGCCGGGCCGCGGAATATCTCGTGGGAGAGCATGACTTCAAAAGCTTCTGCGGCAATCCGAAAATGAAAAAATCGACGGTCCGTATGCTCGATTCCATCACGATTACCCGCCGCAGGAGCCTTCTGGTGTTTGAGTTCCACGGCACCGGCTTTTTGCAGAATATGGTCCGGATTCTGACCGGAACGCTTCTGGAGGTCGGCTTTTCCAGGCGAGAGCCGGAGGAGATTCCGGAAATCCTGCAAGCGCGGGACCGCAGCCGCGCAGGCTTTACCGCGCCCGCGCAGGGGCTCTGCCTGATGCGGGTGGATTACTGAAAAACCAACTGCCGGCTGCGATTGCAGCCGGCAGTTCTTTGCTGTTTTTTACTTGTTTGCGTTGGCCAGTTCCTTCAGAGCGTCCTTCCGGGAAAGGTTCACGCGGCCCTTTTCGTCGATTTCGGTGACCTTGACCCAGGTCATATCGCCGATGTTCAGAACGTCCTCGACCTTTTCCACGCGGCGGTTCTCCAGCTTGGAGATGTGAATCATGCCGTCCTTGCCGGGGGCCAGCTCCACAAACGCGCCGATGGGCAGGATGCGCACGACCTTGCCGTAGTAAAGCTTTCCGACCTCGGGCTCGAAGCAGATATCGTCGATCATCTTCTTCGCCGCGTCCGCAGCAGAAGCGTCGACCGCGGAAATAAAGACAGAACCGTCGTCCTCAATGTCAATCTTCGCGCCGGTATCCGCGCAGATCTTCTGGATGGTCTTGCCGCCGGAGCCGATGACCTCACGGATCTTATCCACAGCGATCTTCATCGAGAGCATCTTGGGCGCAAACTCGGAAACCTCGGGCCGCGGCGCGGCGATGCAGGGAAGCATGACCTCGTTGAGAATCTCGAGGCGTGCCTTGCGGCAGCGCTCCAGCGCGTCGGCAATGATCTCCATGGTCAGGCCGTCGTTCTTCAGGTCCATCTGGATGGCGGTCACGCCCTCGGTGGTGCCGGCGACCTTGAAGTCCATCTCGCCGTGGAAGTCCTCCACGCCCTGGATATCCGTGAAGGTTCTCCAGGTGCCGGTCTCCTTGTCCGAGATCAGGCCGCAGGAAATACCGGCGACGGGGCGCTTGATCGGCACGCCTGCGTCCATCAGGGCAAGCGTCGAGCCGCAGATTGAGGCCTGCGACGTCGAGCCGTTGGAGGAAACGACCTCGGAGACCACACGGATGCAGTACGGGAACTCCTCTACGCTCGGCAGCACCGGCACGAGCGCCTTCTCGGCCAGGGAGCCGTGGCCGATCTCCCGGCGGGAGGTGGAACGGGCCGCACGGGCCTCGCCCGTGGACCACTGGGGCATATTATAGTGATGGATATAGCGCTTTTCGGTTTCGTCGTAGATGGTGTCCAGCTTCTGCGCGGCGGAAAGCGTATTGAGCGTGCAGACCGACAGAACCTGCGTCTGGCCTCTGGTAAACAGGCCGGAGCCATGCACCCGCGGCAGAACGCCGACCTCGGCGCCAAGCGGACGGATATCGTCCGGGCCGCGGCCGTCGACGCGCTTGCCCTCCAGCAGCCACTTCTTGACGATCTTCTTCTGCATCTTGTAGAGGCAGACGTCAATCTGAACGTCCCAGTCCTCGGCATACTTCTCGCCGAAGTGCTCCTTGAAGTCGACCACGGCGGCAGTCAGGCGCTCCTCGCGGACGTTCTTATCGTCGGTATCGAGCGCATAGGCAATCTTGTCCAGGCCGTAATTGCACAGATCGTCCAGCATCTCGTGGTTGACGGCGGCCTTCTCAAACGTGAACTTGGGCTTGCCGATGGTATCCACGATGGTGTTGATGAACTCAACAACCTTGACGTTGGTCTCGTGGGCAAGCTTGATGCAGGCAAGCAGAATGTCTTCCTTGACTTCCTTTGCCTCGGTCTCGATCATGACGACCTTTTCGTGCGTAGAGGCAATGGTCACAAAGCACTCGCAGGCATTGCGCTCATCCTGGGAGGGGTTTACGATATACTTGCCGTCCAGATAGCAGACGTTTGTGGTCGCGGTCGGCCCGTTCCAGGGGATGTCGGAATAGGCGATGACCAGCGAGGAGCCGATCGAGGCGACAATCTCAACCGGGTTATCATAGTCCTGCGCAAGGATGGTGTTGGTCAGAACCACGTCGTTGCGGAGCTCCTCGTCGAACAGCGGGCGCATCGGGCGGTCGATCAGGCGGGAAATCAGGATGCCGCGCTCGGACGGACGGCCCTCGCGGCGGTTGAAGCTGCCGGGAATGCGGCCCACGGCGTACATCCGCTCCTCTACCTCGATGGTCAGGGGGAAATAGTCGATGCCGGCCTTGGGCAGAGGAGAGGCCACCGCGGTCACGAGGACGACGGTGTCGCCGTAGCGGCAGATGGCCTCGGCGTTGCAGAGCTCGGCGACCTTGCCGGTCTCCACGGTAAAAGGCCGGCCGCCGATTTCGGTTTCAAAAATGTGATGGTTGGGATACTGCTTGTGCGTAATCATAAAAATACCTCCTTCGTTTTTCGCGGCGTGGGAGGTTTAGCACTTGAAACCATAGCCGAAGGCCGCTTCGGCTGCGCTTTCAACTGCTAAATGGCGCTCCCACGCAGGTTTCCTTGTAAAAAGGGAGGCCCTGCGGGCCTCCCTCTTACGTTTTACTTACGGATGCCCAGTTCCGCAATGATCGCACGGTAGCGGTTGATGTCCTTCTTGGCAAGATAGTCGAGCAGGCTTCTGCGCTTGCCGACCATGCTCAGAAGGCCGCGGCGGGAATGGTTGTCCTGCTTGTGCTCGCGAAGATGCTCGTTCAGGTCGTTGATCCGGTGCGTCAGAACGGCAATCTGAACCTCGGGAGAACCGGTGTCGCCGGGATGGGTCGCGTACTTTTCGATAATTGCAGTCTTTTCTTCTTTGCGCATCATAGTGTGTGTTCCACCTTTCAGAATATTCCACAGTCCAAGTAGCGGGCCGGCAGAATGCCTGCGTGAAGCACGGCGGAATCCCGCAACTGAGACATAGGCGCCGGCAAAGTACGCCAGCTTGATAAGAATACCACAGGACAGAAAAAAAGTAAAGAGGCAAACGCAGAAAAAACGGCGCTCTTTTTGTCGGATTCCATCACTTTCGGCCCCTCCTGCGCATAGAATATGCCGGGTGGGCGGCCCTTCCACCCGATGCATCGAAGAGGTGATCGCATGCTGAAGGTTAGCAAATTCGGCGGCTCGTCGCTTTCCGACGCCGCCGGTTTTTCCCGCGTTCGGGAAATCATCCGCGCGGATACCGCGCGAAGAGCCATCGTGGTCTCGGCGCCCGGAAAGCGCCACCACGCCGACCATAAAATCACGGACCTGCTGTATCTGTGCCACGCGCACCTGAAATACGGCGTGTCCTGCTGGGAGCTCTGGCGCAGAATCTGCGACCGCTACGTCGACATCCGCAACGGCGCCGCGCCGCAGTTTCCGGTCGAGCAGGAGCTGGAGCGCATTTACGCCTCGCTTTCCGCGCGCACCAGTCTTGACTGGCTGGTCTCGCGGGGCGAATATCTGTCCGCGCGGCTGATGGCCGCGGCGCTGGACTTCAGCTTTGTCGACAGCGCAGACTGGCTGCGCTTCGACTTTCAGGGGCGCGTTCTGGAGGCGGAGTCCTTCGCGGCGCTGGCCTCCGCGGCGGACGGAAGAAAAATCGTCACGCCGGGCTTTTACGGCGTGACGCCCGGCGGGCAGGTGCATACCTTCTCGCGCGGCGGCTCCGACGTCACAGGCGCGCTGGCCGCGGCGGCGCTGCGCGCGGATCTGTACGAGAACTGGACGGACGTCCCCGGCGTTCTGGCCGCGGACCCGCGCATCGTCCGGAAGCCGGAAATCGTAGAGAGCCTGAGCTTTGACGAGCTGCGGCTTCTTTCCGGCGTGGGCACGCAGATCCTGCACGAGAGCGCCGTCGAGCCCGTGCAGCGCGCGCAGATTCCCCTGAATATCCGCTCCACGTTTCAGCCGGACTGCCCGGGGACGTACGTCTCCACGCAGAAGTCGCACGGCGCGCCGGTCATCGGCTTTGCCGGCAAGCGGCAGCTTGCCATGCTGCGCGTCCAGCGACCCTCGCGGGAGCAAAGCCGGCTCCTGCCGTTTCTTGCGCAGCAGGAGCCGGAGGCGTTCGTGCTTCATCAGGAGCTTCAGAGCGTGACGGCGCTTTTCCCCATGCAGGCAGGCTCCGAGCGGCTGCACGGGCTTCTGGAAGAGATTCAGCGCCGCTTCGGCCCGGAAAAGGCGTCGCTGCGGGAAAACCTGAGCGTTCTGGCGGTTCTTTACCGTGTCTCCGCCGTGCTTGCGCCGCTGCTGGCGGCGGTCGAGCGGCAGGGCGTCCCGGTGCACCAGCTGCTCTCCGGCGAACGCTGCGCGCTGCTGCTGGTCAACGACAGCCAGTATGAGACTGCGCTTCAGGCCATCTATGCGGCCCGTCAGTCCGGGCAGACCGGAACGGCGTCCGGCGGAATCGGGCAGACATAGCCGTCTGCGGACGCGCGCCGGAATTCCTCCTGCGCCTGCTGCAGCAGCTCCGGCCGCTCAAAAAGCTCCACGGCTGTGCACGCGAGCACCCTGCCCGCGTGCATGGCCGCCTTCTTTCCGATGGTGGTCCTGCCGCAGGAAACGACCTGCCAGCTGTGCCCCGGGCAGCCGTTCGGAATCGAGGCCACATGGCACTGCACGGTCGGACAGAGCCAGCTGACGTCGCCGACGTCGGTGGAGCCCGGCTCAAAGGCGTCGCCGGTGTAGCGCGGCAGAAGAAAATCGTTCATGGCGCGGCCGGAGGCCTCCTGAAGCGTCTGCACCAGGCGGCGGTAATCCGCACTTTCGCGGCTGCCGATTCCCGGAACGGCGCTGTTTTCATACGTTGCGGCAAGCGCCTTTGCAAACTGCAGCTCCTCCGGCGTGTAGGCCGGCACGCCCAGCGCCTCGAAATTTTCGTACAGCACGGCCTCCAGCGTGTGGTTGGAAAGCGTGTCGGCCAGGCCGTCGATAAACTTGCGGGTAAACGTCGTTTCAGTCATCTGCGCGGCGCCGGAGGCGATTTTATCCACTCTGGCCTGCAGCTGCACCGCCTCCCGGACATGCTTTGAGCGGACCAGATAAAGTACGCTTGCGCTGCTCTGCACAACGTTTGGGCTCCGCCCGCCGGTATCCAGAACGGCATAATGCACGCGGCAGTCCGTGCTCATATGCTCGCGCAGAAACTGCACGCCGATATTCATCAGCTCCACTGCGTCCAGGGCGCTCCGGCCAAGCTCGGGGCTGGCTGCGGCGTGCGAGGAAACGCCGTGGAAGGTATACTGGACCTGAATGCAGGCGTTTGAGCCCCCGGTCACTACCTCGCTGCAGTCGCCCGGATGCCAGGTAAGCGCCGCGTCCAGCTGCCGCCAGAGCCCGTCCCGGGCCAGGAAGGCCTTTGCCGCGCCGCCCTCCTCGCCCGGGCAGCCGTAGAGCGTCACCGTGCCGGCGTGCCCCGTCCGTTCAAGATAGGCCTTGACGCCGAGCGCCGCCGCCAGCGCGCCCGCGCCCAGCAGATTATGTCCGCAGCCGTGTCCGCTGCCGCCCGGCACGCGTTCCTTCTTTTCAAGCTCGCCCGCCTCCTGGGACAGGCCGGAAAGCGCGTCATACTCCGCAAGGACGCCGATGTGCGGCCTCCCGCTTCCAAAGCTTGCGGCAAACGCCGTTTCAATGCCGCAGAGCGCACGCTGCACGCAAAAGCCCTCCGCCTCCAGCGTCCTGCAGTAAAGCTCCGAGGAGCGGACCTCCTGCAGGGAAAGCTCTGCATAGTCCCAGATTTCGTCGGATACGCGCAGAACCGTCTCTTCTTTTTCCGCAATGGCCACAAGGGCCAGCTGCTTCGCCTGATCCATACCGAATCTCCCTTCTCCGTAAAAAGGCAAGCGCGGGCAGAAAAGCCTTGGACTTCTGCCGCGCTTGCCTTTATTTTTTCAAACTCACAGAACCTTGCTCAGGAAGTCCTGCAGACGCGGATTCTGCGGATGCACAAAGATATCCTCCGGCGTTCCCTGCTCCAGAAGCTTTCCGTCTGCCATGAACAGAACGCGGTTTCCGACCTCGCGGGCGAAGCCCATCTCGTGCGTGACGACCACCATCGTCATGCCCTCCTGCGCCAGCTCCTTCATAACCTCCAGAACCTCGCCGACCATCTCCGGGTCAAGCGCGCTTGTCGGCTCGTCGAAGAGCATGACCTCAGGCTCCATCATGAGCGCGCGCACGATGGCCACGCGCTGCTTCTGGCCGCCGGAGAGCTGAATGGGATACGCATCCGCGCGGTCGCCCAGGCCGACGCGCGCAAGAAGCGTCCGCGCCTTTTCCTCCGCTTCCTCTTTTTTCATATGCTTGACCTGAACCGGCGCAAGCGTCATGTTATCGAGAATCGTCATATGCGGGAAGAGGTTGAAGTGCTGGAAGACCATGCCCATCTTCTGCCGGTGCTTGTCAAGATCGAGCTTGACCCACTTGCCGTCCGCATTTTTTACCTTCTTCTTGGTGATGTCCACGCCGTCAAAAATAATTTCGCCCGCCGTCGGCACCTCCATCAGGTTCAAGGAGCGCAGAAACGTCGACTTCCCGGAGCCGGACGGTCCGATGACCACCATGACATCGCCGCGGCAGATGTCGACACTGACGCCGTCGAGCGCCTTGATTTCGCCCTTGTTGTAATATTTTTTCAGGTTCCTGACCTCAATCAGTGCGTTTGACATGACGTCTCCCTCCTCAGTGCTTTCCGGACGCGGAAATCTCGTTTTGAAGCTTCCGGCTGCGCGCGCCGCGCTTCTGCGCGTTTTTCGCGGCGGCAACCGCGTTGCGGTTCGAGCCTGCGCTCATCTTCTTTTCAAAATGCGCAATGAGCTTGCTTGTCGGATAGGTCAGGCAGAAATACAGCGCCGTCGCAATGACCAGCGCCTCCGTAATCCGGTAGGTTGCGCCCTTGACGGACTGCACCGCAGACATAAGGTCCTGCACGCCGATGGTAAAGCAGATGGCCGATTCCTTGATGATGGTGACAAATTCATTGCCGATGGCCGGAAGGATATTCCGGATGGCCTGCGGGAGGACAATGAACCGGAGCGTCTGGAGCTTGGAAAGGCCCAGCGAGCGCGAGGCCTCGGACTGGCCGCCGTCGATGGACTGGACGCCGGAGCGGATGATCTCGGACAGATACGCGCCAGAGTTCAGCGCCAGCGCCACCACACCGGGGAAAAAGCGCTCAAAGCGGATAAAGCCGAAAAGCATGAAGCCCGGCAGAACCTTGACGCCGTTGAACACGCCGTAGTAAATGAGCATGATCTGCACCACCATCGGCGTGGCCCGGAACAGCTCCACATAGACGCTTGCAAGGAAGCGCAGCGGATTGAACCGGCTGAGCGCCAGGAGAAAGCCGCCCTCGCGCTCGCTGCCGTCGCCGCGCACGCCAAGCGCGCGGAAGGGGCGGAGCTCCGACATGCGCATGGCGCTGAGCAGCAGCGCCAGCACAAAGCCGAAGACCACCGTCAGCAGGGACAGACATACCGTACATATAACGCCCTGTAAAAACAGCTTCCAGTAGGCGAAAGCCTGCGCGAAGCCAGCGGCAGTAAACATAGCTGATCCTCCGTTTTTCTGAATGCGCAGAGGCCTCTCCTGTTCCGGGAGAGGTCCTGCGGTTATCTGCGGTTATTTCTGAGCGCTTCCGGCCTTCTCAGCCCTCGGAAGCGACGTTGCCGTTTTCATCCAGCAGGCCTTCGTAGACCTCGCCGGTGGACAGCTCATTGGCCTCGGCGACGAACTTGTCGATCG
The DNA here is from genome assembly GCA_934655935.1 of uncultured Oscillospiraceae bacterium. GTDB lineage: Bacteria > Bacillota > Clostridia > Oscillospirales > Oscillospiraceae > CAG-170. The sequence continues at coordinate 16,361 of CAKUHJ010000024.1, forward strand.
AGCCGTCGGCAATCGCGGCGGCGATGGCCTCGTTGACGCCGGCCATCAGCGCGTCGTTGCCCTTGATGACGCCGATCGCGGAGCCCGCCACATCATACGGAACGTCGCAGACGATCTCAAGATCGGGATAGCTCTTGGCGTAATTGACGGCCACGGCAGTCTCAATGAACGCGCCGTCCAGCTTGTCGTTCAGAAGCTCGGCAATGATGTCGGTCACCTTGGTCAGGGACACGACGTCCGCGTCGGGCGTATTTTCCATGGCCAGGTCATACTGGATGGAGCCGTTCTGCGCGCCGATGGAGTACTCGGCCTTGTTGGCGCTGGCAAGATCGGTGAACTGCGCGGCCTTGGACTTGACGGTCACAAAGGACTGGCCGCCCTCGTAATAGATATCGGAGAAGTCCATCGCGCCCTCGCGCTTGGGATCGGGGGACAGGCCCGCCATGCCCAGGTCGACGCTGCCGGCGGCCAGCTCGTTGAGCACGCCGTCAAAGTCCATCGGAATGACGTCGAGCTCCAGGTTCAGATAATCGGCGACGTACTGCGCCAGCGCCATATCAAAGCCGGCCAGAACCGGGCTGCCGTTTTCATCGATGGCATAGAATTCATAGGGTGCGAAGTCCGGGCTCGTGGCAACGGTCAGCTTGCCGGGAACCACGGTGGTGACGGCTGCGGGCGCCTCAGGCGTCTCATCTGCGGCAGGCGCTTCCTCTGCAGCGGGCGTATCCGCTTTTCCGGACGAGGCGCAGGCGACAAGGCTCACAAGCACGAGAGCTGCCAGAAGCAGCGCAAGAAGCTTTTTCATAATATCTTCCTCCAAATATTCTGCTGTGGTTTTGTTTGCGTCAGCTGGCAGGGCGCGCTGCCCTTTCAGCCGGCGTTTCTTTTTATGCTCATAATTATACACTCCGGATGAATAAAGTCAAGTGCTTTTCTCTGAAATTTCACACAAGCTATCGGTCTGTTTTTACGGAAAAGCAAGGCATTCTGCACAATCACGCAGAAAACGCGGCCGGGTTTGCTTCTCCCGGCCGCATGCTTTATGCATATATGCAAGAATTATTCCACACTCAGCTCCACACCGTTGAGGCTGACGCCCTCCTCGGCCCTGATCAGCAGATATTTTACGCCGCCCAGCGTCCGCGTCTGCACCAGGTCCTGCCGGTCCTTGGCGACGCTGATAACGACGTCCGGCGTCTTCAGCTGCGTTTTTGCCGTCTCCAGAAGGTTCTTGGGGTTCATGGCCGCGTTCACGCCGAAGGCCTCTTCAAACTTCGCGCCGAAGGCCAGTCTTTTTTCCTCCGGTACGCCGGCCGCCTCCAGGACCTCCTTCATGTCCGCGGCGTCCACGCTCAGAGGCTCGTCCTGCGCCGCCTGCTTATGGACCTCGATGCGCTGGGAAAGCGCCTCCTGCACCTGCTGAACCAGCTCCAGGCTGCAGTCCTCGGCCAGCGTTTCATGAAGGATTTCTGCAAACAGGCCGCGCTGATCGTCAAAGGGCGGGGGTGTCTGCAGCCTGAACAGCGCCTGCGCCAGCTCCGGATGGTTGTCCTTCGCGCTTTTGGTATAGAACAGGCAGTTGTAGAGGTTGCTTCTGCGCGCATCAAAGGCCGGGAAGAGGAACCCCGCCTCCGGCATGGAGGCCGCCCAGCCGGGCGTACGGTTGTGGAACTGCTTCTCCTCGGCGTCGTAGCTCAGCGCCTCCTTGCCGGGCCTGACCGGGCAGACGGCGCACAGAAAATAGGAAAAAACGGCGCTGCCGTCGTCCAGGACGGCGCCGTCCCTGGCCTTGAAGGGCACGTCATAGTTCTCGTGCGCCAGAAGAATCAGATAGTTGTCCTCGAAGTGCACGCCGGAAATCACCGCCTCGTACAGGGCCTGCCGGGCCTCGTCGTCCTCCAGCGCGGAATCGCGCAGACGCATCAGGAGCCGGTGTTCGTCCGAATCCGCGACCTGGCTGGTCGAAAAGCTGAGGTCGAGCAGATTCTTGTCCAGGCCGCCCGAAAGCACGCGCCGGAAAATGGCAAGATATTTTTCCTTGTCCTCCTCGGCCATCGGCCCGAAGCCCTGGCGGAACTGCGAGAGAATTTCTCCGCCGCCGCTGACGTAGCAGCCGTAGACGGCGGTCAGGTTTGTGCGGTCAATTTTCAATCGGCGCTTGAGCTCGCCGATTTCCTTCGTTGTCATAAGGCATGCCTCCGCTATCCAGAATTACAGCACAGTATAGCACAGTTTTTTCTCTTTTGCCACGGCAGATTTTTGTATATAATAGAGGCAGGCGCGGAACCTTTTTCCGCGCGCAGCGTCAGAACAAGAAAACAAAGAAAGGAACGCATCTCATGGATTCTTATGAAAACCCGTATTCTCCAAACGAAGGCCGCGGCCGGCCCCGCAGGCACCGCACAAAGCTCCTGTGGCTCATCCCGGCCGTGCTGCTGGCCGCGCTTCTGATCTTCGACTCCTTCTATACGCTGACCGAGGATCAGTATGCCGTGCTTACCACGTTCGGAAAGCCCACAGCGGTCTCTGCCTCCGGCCTTCAGCCGAA
>CAKUHJ010000025.1 GCA_934655935.1 uncultured Oscillospiraceae bacterium
GCGGGTGACGAGGCTCGAACTCGCTACCTCCACCTTGGCAAGGTGGCGCTCTACCGGATGAGCTACACCCGCATCTCTCAAATGCAGGTTGATTATAGCACATTTTGGTCAAATGTCAAGAGCCGATTGTCACCAAATTCTTTTTTCTGCGCGGAGCGCTCATTCCTCCACTCTGGGAAGCGCGGCAATGCTCCCGGCCAGCTGCTCGTCGCTCGGGATGACGTCAGTCATCTCATGGTCGTTGAACTTCTGGTAAGCGACCAGGTCAAAGTAGCCCGTTCCGGTCAGGCCGAAGACGATGGTCTTTGCCTCGCCGGTCTGCTTGCATACGAGCGCCTCGTCAATGGCCGCGCGGATTGCGTGGCTGGACTCGGGCGCGGGCAGGATGCCCTCGGTGCGGGCGAAATACTCCGCCGCTTCAAACACGCTCGTCTGCTCCACACTGCGCGCCTCCATCAGCCCGTCGTGGTACAGCTGGGAAAGCACCGGGCTCATGCCGTGGTAGCGAAGCCCGCCCGCATGGTTGGCGGAGGGGATGAAGCCGCTTCCAAGCGTATACATCTTTGCCAGCGGGCAGACCATGCCGGTATCGCAGAAGTCGTAGGCAAACACGCCGCGCGTGAAGCTGGGGCAGGAGGCCGGCTCTACGGCAATCATCCGGTAGTCCTTCTCGCCGCGGAGCTTTTCGCCCATGAACGGCGCCAGAAGCCCGCCCAGGTTGGACCCGCCGCCGGCGCAGCCGATGATGATATCCGGCGTAACGCCGTATTTATCCAGCGCAATCTTCGTCTCCAGGCCAATCACGGACTGGTGCAGAAGCACCTGGTTCAGAACGCTTCCGAGCACGTAGCGGTATCCCGGCGTCGTGGTCGCGACCTCCACGGCCTCGCTGATGGCGCAGCCCAGAGAGCCCGTCGTCTCCGGGTCCCGGGCCAGAATCGCGCGGCCGACGTTCGTCGTATCGGACGGGCTCGGCGTGACGCTTGCGCCGTAGGTGCGCATCACCTCGCGGCGGAAGGGCTTTTGCTCATAGGAGCACTTCACCATGAACACCTTCAGGTCCAGCCCCAGGTACGCGCAGGCCATGGACAAAGCCGTCCCCCACTGGCCGGCGCCGGTCTCCGTTGTGACGCCCTTCAGCCCCTGCTTTTTGGCATAATACGCCTGCGCAATGGCCGAGTTCAGCTTATGGCTGCCGGAGGTATTGTTGCCCTCAAATTTATAATAGATTTTTGCCGGCGTACCGAGCTTCTCCTCCAGGCAGTAGGCCCGGACAAGCGGCGACGGACGGTACATTTTGTAGAAATTGCGGATTTCCTCCGGGATGGGGATATAGGGCGTGTCGTTGTCCAGCTCCTGCTCGATCAGCTCGTCGCAGAACACCGGGCGCAGATCGTCAAAGCCCATGGGCTTGCCGGTTGCGGGGTTGCGCAGCGGCGCGGGCTTGTTTTTCATGTCCGCGCGGACATTGTACCAATTCTGAGGCATCTCGGACTCAGACAGATAGATCTTGTAAGGAATGTTTTCGGTTTTCATAGTCATGTTCCCTTCCAGCTGTTGGTTTCTCCGGGAAAAGGAAACAAAAAAAGACCTTTGTCCACAGAGAAAACCGGTTTCGGTTTGATCTCTTGGGACAAAAGTCTGAAAACTTCTGCGGTGCCACCCAACTTGGCAATTGCTTGCCCGCTCACGATGCGCTGCCACGCACCCTCCCCTGTAACGGTGGGACTCCGTCAGCGCCTACTTGCCTTTGCGTTCAGCCTGCCCTCCGCGGTCCATTCGTCAGATGTTCTTCTGCTGCGCTCACACCAACCGGCAGCTCTCTGGGAGAAGCCCTGTCTGCTTACTCGTCCGCCTCAACGGTTTCATCTTGCTGTGGAGTATAGCGCCTGCGGGCGCATTTGTCAAGCTTTTTTCGGCTATACGTCCGGCTCCTGCGCGGCGTCCCCGGAAGGCTCCGGCTGTTCGGACGGCTGCTCCGGCTGAGACTCCGCCGCTTCCCCCTCCTCCGGCGCTTCGTCCTCCGGCTGTTCCGGCGGCTCGGGCCGCGGGCAGGCAGGATAAGCCGCCTCGTCCCAGTAGTAGCCCTCCATCTCATCGTCAAAGCGGACGTGCAGCCCGTCTCCGTTCAGAAGGTCCTCCAGAATATCCATATGGCAATACACGCCGTCCAGCGACACAATGCACCAGCTGTAGCTGTCGCTGCCCCGGAAGCCCTGCACAAGCCTGCACTCCATCCCCAGCTGATCGCACAGCAGCTTCCAGCTGTAGGCCATGGAGGCGCTGTCCGCCACGCCCTGGCAGAGGGCGGAATAGACCGGCGTCCGGCTTGTACCCTGCGTATAGGAAAAGCGCTCGGCCAGATAGCTGTATAAAAGCGCCGCCTTTTCGCCCGCTGTGCTTCGGTAGCGGACATAGACGTCCGCCGCGCTGACGGTATCGGCAATGTCGCGCTGCATCCGCCGCAGGACGGCCGCCTCCTCCGGATAGGTGAATACCAGCTCCACAATGCGGTTTGCGCCGCTTGCGGGATACTCCGTCACGCGGACCTCCGGCACGGCGACGTGAATTTCCGGCGTCTGCTCGCAGTAGCTGCGCACAACGGCCTCGTAATCCGGCTCCGTGGGATAGATCGCATAGAGCGTCAGGTGGTCCTGGAACAGGTCCAGGGCCTGGTAAAGCTTCCGCTTGAGCTCTCGCTCGCTTGCCACATATTCCAGCTGCTCCAGCGGCGTGCGCATCTCCCGGAAGGTAATATCGATGCGGATTTCATAATAGGAAACAATGAGCGCGCAGTCGTGCGTCATATAGTCCACCGCGTATGCGCCGATCGGGTCCTCGCGGGAAACCTCATAGGCCGCCTGCACAAGATCGTTCTGCAGGTCCCCCTCGTAGCGCGTCACGCGGATGAGCCCGTGCTCCACGCCGTTCTGCACCAGCGTACGGATGGCGTTTTTCAGTGACGCAAAGCTGTCGGCCTGCAGCGCGTCCTCCAGGACCGGCTGCACCTCCTCCGTATGCGGGCTGACAGCGCGGTATTCCGACGGAATCAGGCGCGCGCAGCCGCACAGCCCCAGCAAAAGCAGCAAAAGCGGCAGCGCCCGGCATATCCGTTTCATCCGTCGTCCCTCCCTGAAGCAAAAATTTCTCAAAGCTCGTCGCTGTAATGGCGGAAGCCCTCGCCCAGCACCTGGTGCGCATCCTGCAGAATCAGGAATGCATTGGGGTCAATCTGGCTGACCAGATCCTTCAGCTCCGTCACCTGCCGGCGGCGGATGGCGCACATGATGACCTGCCGGCGCTCGCCGCGATAGGTGCCGTGCGCCTCCAGAAGCGTCGCCCCGCGGTCCAGCTTCTGCGCAATGGCGCCGACAATCTGCTCATAACTGTCCGAAACGATCAGCGCAAGCGCCGAATAATCCAGGCCGTAGATGACGCCGTCCATCACAAGGGAGGAGATGTAGAGCGGCAGCGCAGAATAGAGCGTGCGCGTAAAATCGTGAAACACCACGCCCGTGAGGCTCACAATCGCAATGTCGACGGCCAGCATCACACGGCTCAGGCGCAGGCGGCGGTAGCGCCGGCGAAGAAGCTTCGCAATGATATCCGAGCCTCCCGTGGACGCACCGGCCAGAAACACCAGCCCAAGCCCCGCGCCGGTCAGCACGCCGCCGTAGATGGCCGCGAGCAGCACCTCGATTTTTGGTGCGGGAAGGAACAGAAACAGGTCAATGAGCGCGGAGCTCAGAAGCATGCCCAGAAGCGAGCCGACAAAAAACCGCCGCCCGAGAATCCGGAAGCCCAGCAGAAACAGCGGCACATTGATCAGCGCCGTATAAAGGCCGATCGAGCCTGCGCCGAGAAGCTCCCGCAGAATCATGGCAATGCCGCTGACGCCGCCGACGTTGATCTGGTTGGGGTCCAGAAACAGATCAAAGCCGAGGGAAAACAGCGTGCAGCCCAGCGCAATCAGGCCGAGCGAGCGAAGCTCCTTCTTAAGGTCAAAGCTCTTCATTTCCATTCCTCCGTCCCGGCTGCGTTCAGATTTCCAGGGAAAGCTGCTTTTCCTCCGTGTCCTCCGGCCGCAGCAGCGCCCCGGCCGCGGGAAGCGTCCGCGTGCGGTAGCGCGCCTCGTTTGTAATCCCCGACTGCTCCAGCAGCGCCGCACGGGTCAGAACCGCCTTTTTCTTCAGACTCATCACCGCCACGCCCTGCGTATTGCGGGTGGTCTTTACGCTCAGCTGCGCCGTCGAGAAAATCAGGCAGCGTCCGTCCGAGGCGTAGAGCGCCAGCTGACGCTCCTCCTGCAGGGGCAAAATGGCCCGGACGGGGCTTTTGTCGCTGTACGCGCCTGTCAGGCGCTTGCGGTTGGTCTTGGTTTCATAGCCGCTCAGGCTCACCTTCGCAGCCTTGCCGTTTTCAAAGACGAACAGCACGTTCCCCGCGTAATCGCCCGGCAGGATGGCCGTCAGGAAGCTCTCGCCCTCGTCAAAGCCCAGCTTTCCGGGCAGAAATTCGCCCAGGACCGACGCCTTGGCGTCCGGGAAATCGGACAGCCGCGCCTTATAGACCTGGCAGCGGTCGGTAAAGACCAGAAGCTCCTGATTGTTGCTGGTTTCCACGGAAAGGAGCAGGCTGTCGCCCTCCTTGAACTTCTGCTCGGAGGCCATCCGGAGCGACTGCGGCGTAATCTTCTTGCAGTAGCCCTCGCGCGAAACAAAGAGCGTGACCGGATAATCCGGCACATCCGGCTCCTCCGCCGCAGTCTCCGCATGATCGTAGCAGAGCGTGGTCCTGCGCGGCTGGCCGTACTTTTTCGCCACGTCCTCCAGCTCCCTGCAGATTACGGCGCGGAGCCTGCGCTCGGAGGAAAGCAGATCCTCCAGCTCTTCGATCTCTCGCTCCAGCGCATCCGTCTCCGACAGGCGGTTGAGGATAAATTCCTTGTTGATGTTGCGGAGCCTGATCTCCGCCACGTACTCTGCCTGCACCTGGTCGATGCCGAAGCCGATCATCAGGTTCGGCACAACCTCGGCGTCCAGCTCCGTCTCGCGGATGATGGCAATGGCCTTGTCAATGTCCAGGAGGATTTTCCCAAGGCCCTTGAGCAGGTGCAGCTTGTCCTTTTTCTTCTGCAGCGTGTGATAAACCCTGCGCCGGACGCACTCCGTGCGCCAGGCCGTCCACTCCGCCAGAATCTCCCGCACGCCCATCACGCGCGGCTGGCCCGCGATGAGGATGTTGAAGTTGCAGCTGAACGAATCCTGCAGCGTCGTCATGCGGAAGAGCTTCTGCATGAGCTTGTCCGGCTCCACGCCGCGCTTGAGATCGATGGTGAGCTTCAGACCGTTCAGGTCGGTCTCGTCGCGCATGTCCGCAATTTCGCGGAGCTTGCCGGCCTTGATGAGCTCGGCGACCTTGTCCAGAATGATCTCCGTGGCCGTTGTGTACGGAATCTCGTAGATTTCAATCATGTTCCCTTCCGGGATATAGCGCCACTTCGCGCGCAGGCGGAACGAGCCCCTGCCGGTATTGTAGATGGAAAGCAGCTCCGCCGGGTCGTAAAGAAGCTCCGCGCCGGTGGAAAAATCCGGCGCAATCAGCGTGTCCAGAAGCTCCGCGTCCGGATTCCTGATCAGGGCGACGGCCGTCTGGCAGACCTCGCGGAGGTTAAAGGAGCATATGTTGGACGCCATGCCGACGGCGATGCCCATATTGGCCGAGACCAGCACGTTCGGAAACGTGGTCGGCAGAAGGGACGGCTCCTGCGTCGAGCCGTCGTAGTTGTCCACAAAGTCGACGGTGTCCTCGCCGATGTCGCGGAAAAGCTCCTGGCAGATCGGCTCCAGCTTTGCCTCCGTGTAACGGGAGGCCGCATAGGCCATATCCCGGGAGTAGACCTTGCCGAAATTGCCCTTGGAGTCCACAAACGGGTGCAGCAGCGTCTCGTTGCCGCGCGCCAGGCGCACCATGGTGTCATAGATGGCGGCGTCGCCGTGCGGGTTCAGGCGCATCGTCTGGCCGACGATGTTCGCAGACTTTGTCCTTGGCTTCGTCAGAAGGCCCATATCGTACATGGTATACAGGAGCTTGCGGTGCGAGGGCTTGAAGCCGTCGATCTCCGGGATGGCGCGCGAGACGATGACCGACATCGCGTAGGGCATGAAGTTTTCTTCCAGCGTCGTACAGATCGGCTGCTCCAGCACCTGCGCGTGCAGACCCATCACATTCGGGTCCTCGCGGCGCTTGGGCGCCTGCGGTTCTTTTTTCTTAGGCATGATTTGCTCCGTCCTTTAAGAAACATCCAGCTGGTCCAGGTACAGGCTGCCGTTTTCGGCAATGTGCTCCTTGCGCCCGGCCAGATTGTCGCCCAGCAGAAGATCAAACATCTCTGCCGTGCGCGCGGCGTCCTCCGGCATGACCTTGATCAGCCGCCGGGTTGCGGGATTCATGGTCGTCATCCACATCATCTCCGGGTCGTTTTCGCCAAGGCCCTTGGAGCGGTTGATCGCCGCCTTCTTCCCGTCCAGCTTCTTGAGAATTTCGCCCTTCTCCTGCTCGGTATAGGCAAACCACGTCTTGTCCCTGCAGATGATCTCATAAAGCGGAGACTCCGCGATATAGACGTAGCCCTCCTCGATCAGCCTCGGGCAGAGCCGGTAGATCATGGTCAGAATCAGCGTGCGGATCTGATAGCCGTCCACGTCGGCGTCCGTGCAGATGATCACCTTGCTCCACTGCAGGTTCGCAAGGTCGAAGGCCGCCAGGTCCTTGACCTTACGGCCCGGGACGTCCACGCCGCAGCCAAGCACGCGGATGAGGTCGGTGATAATATCGGATTTGAAAATCCGGTCGTAATTGGCCTTCAGGCAGTTGAGAATCTTGCCGCGCACCGGCATAATGCCCTGGAATTCGCCGTCGCGCGAAAGCTTGACCGAGCCCAGAGCCGAGTCGCCCTCGACGATGTAGATCTCGCGGCGCGTGACGTCCCTGGTCCTGCAGTCGACAAACTTCTGCACGCGGTTTGCGATGTCCATCGAGCCTGTGAGCTTTTTCTTGATGCTCAGGCGCGCCTTCTCCGCCGTCTCGCGGCTGCGCTTGTTGATGAGCACCTGCTCGGCAATGCGGTCGGCCTCCTGCTTGTTCTCGATAAAGTAAACGTGCAGCCGCTCGCGGAAGAATTCCGTCATGGCCTCCTGCACGAATTTGTTCGTGATGGCCTTTTTGGTCTGGTTCTCATAGGAGGTCTGCGTGGAAAAGCAGCTTGTCACCAGCACCAGGCAGTCCGCCACGTCCTGGAAGGAGATTTTCGCCTCGTTCTTCGCATACTTGCCACCAGCCTTGAGATAGGCGTCGACGGCGTAGACAAACGCGTTCTTCACGGCCTTCTCCGGCGCGCCGCCGTGCTCCAGCCAGGAGGAGTTGTGATAGTATTCCAGGCGGTTTACGCGGTTGGAAAAGCAGAAGGCCGCCGAGATTTTCACCTTGTATTCCGGCTTGTCCTCCCGGTCGCGCCCCTTGCGCTCGGCCTGCCAGAACTGCGGCATGGTCAGCGTCTGCTCGCCCGCGATTTCATTGACGTAATCGAGAATGCCGTTCTCGTAGCAAAAATCCTCCTGCGAGAATTTTCCCTTCTCCGTTTCCTTCCGGAAGCGGAAGGTGACGCCGGCGTTCACAACCGCCTGGCGCTTGAGCGTATCCTCAAAGTATTCGTCCGGCACGCGGATATCGGTAAAGACCTCCAGATCCGGCTTCCAGCGGAAGACCGAGCCGGTTTTCTTTCCGTCGGCCGGCTCCTTCCGGAGCCCGCCGATATTTTCGCCCTTTTCAAAATGCAGCGTGTATAAAAAGCCGTCCCGGCGGACGGTGGCGTCAAAGAATTCGGAGGAATACTGCGTCGCGCAGGAGCCCAGGCCGTTCAGGCCCAGCGAGAACTCATAATCGCCGCCGGCGTTGTTGTCATACTTGCCGCCGGCGTAAAGCTCGCAGAAGACCAGCTCCCAGTTGTACCGGCCCTCCTTTTCGTTCCAGTCCACGGGGCAGCCGCGCCCCTGGTCGGCGACCTCAAACGAGCCGTCGAGATATTTGCTCACCGTAATGAGCCTGCCGTAGCCCTCGCGCGCCTCGTCGATGGCGTTGGAGAGAATTTCAAATACCGCATGCTCGCAGCCCTCCAGCCCGTCCGAGCCGAAGATCACCGCGGGCCGCTTCCGCACCCGCTCCGCGCCCTTGAGCGCGGAGATGGATTCGTTGCCGTAGGCCTGTTGCTTTTTCATGCTGTTTTCACCATATTCCGTGCTCCTCCGCGTGCAGAAGAACTTTTTCATGCTGCCGCGGGGGCCTGCTTCCTCATTTTTTAAGACTGTTAATAGCAAAATTATACTGTTTTTCGGGCGTAAAGTCAAGTCTGCAGCCCGCACGGCCGCCTCCGCCGCCCAAAAGCTCAGGTGCCTCCTTTTCTTACGCGGGAACATTTTCCCCCGCGTATCGTCTATTGATTCAGACAGGCGGCCGTCTTCCGCTTCCGCGTGCGCCGCCTGCATTGGCGCATTGCCAACAGGAGGATTTGTTTATGCTGAAAATTGAACATCTGTGCAAGGCCTACGGCGAAAAAAAGGCCGTGGACGATCTGAGCCTGCACATCCGCAGCGGCGAAATCTACGGCTTCATCGGCCACAACGGCGCGGGCAAGACCACAACGCTCAAGTCCGTGGCCGGAATTCTGCGCTTTGACCAGGGCGAAATCCGCATCGGCGGAACGTCCATCCGCGAAGATCCCCTTGCCTGCAAGCGCGTGCTGGCCTACATCCCGGACAATCCCGATCTCTACGATTTCATGACCGGCAGCCGGTATCTCAATTTTATCGCAGATATTTTCGGCGTCAGCGCTGCCGACCGCAAAGCAAGAATCGATACCTACGCAGAGCGCTTTGAGCTGACCGGCGATCTTTCCCAGCCCATTGCCGCCTACTCGCACGGCATGAAGCAGAAGCTGGCCATCATCGCCGCGTGGCTGCACCAGCCGAAGCTGGTCATCATGGACGAGCCCTTCGTCGGCCTCGACCCGAAGGCCACGCACCTGCTCAAGGGCATGATGCGCGAGCTGTGCGAGGCCGGGGGCGCCATCTTCTTCTCCACGCACGTTCTGGAGGTCGCGGAAAAGCTCTGCGACAAGGTGGCCATCATCAAGGGCGGCCGCCTCATCCGCTCCGGCACGATGGACGAGGTCCGGGGCGACGATTCCCTGGAGGAGGTTTTCCTGGAACTGGAGGCAGAGGGATGCTGAAGCTGCTGGTAAAAAAACAGCTCGCGGAAATTTTCCGCAGCTATCTCTACGACGCGAAAAAGAGCCGGGCCCGCTCCAGAGCCTCCACGATTCTCTATTTTCTGCTGTTTGCGCTGCTGATGATCGGTCTGGTCGGCGGCTCGTTCACCTTCCTTTCGCTCACGCTGTGCACGCCGCTGCGGCAGGCCGGAATGGACTGGCTGTATTTTACGCTGATGGGTCTGATCTCCATTTTCCTGGGCGTTTTCGGAAGCGTGTTCAACACCTATTCCACGCTCTACCTCGCCAAGGACAATGATCTGCTGCTCTCTTTGCCGGTTCCGGTTCACGCAATCGTGGCCTCGCGGCTTCTGAGCGTGTATCTGATGGGCCTGATGTATTCGGGCGTCGTCATTGTGCCCGCCGTACTCGTCTACTGGTTCCGCGCCGGCTTTACCCCCGGCAGCGTCGGCGGCGGGGTGCTGCTGACGCTGCTCATCTCCTTGTTCGTGCTGACGCTCTCGTGTCTGCTCGGCTGGGTGGTGGCAAAGGTCAGCCTGAGGCTCCGCAGCAAGAGCTTTATCACGGTGCTTCTGTCCCTGCTGTTTCTCGGCGCATATTATTTCTTCTACTTCAAGGCGCAAGGCCTCATCTCCGACCTGATTGCAAACGCCGCGGTCTATGGCCCGCGCATCCAGGGCGCAGCATATCCCCTCTATCTCCTCGGCCTGACCGGCGTCGGAGACGTGCGGGCCATGCTCCTGTGCACGGCGGTCTTCGCGCTTGCGTTCGGGCTGATGTGGCGCCTGCTCTCGCGCAGCTTTCTTTCCATCGCCACGGCCAGCGCCCGCCCGGCGCGCCGCAGGGAAGCCGGCCGCGCGGAAAAGCGCCGCAGCGTCCCGGCCGCGCTGCTGGGAAAGGAGCTTGCGCGCTTCACCGCGAGCCCGAACTATATGCTCAACTGCGGGCTTGGCGTCCTGCTGCTCCCGGCCGGAGGCGTGGTGCTGCTTCTGAAGGCGGACAGCTTCCTTCCGACGCTCCAGAGTGTTTTCGACGCAAAGGAAGGCGCCGTCGCCGCGCTGATTCTTGCGCTCATCTGCGCGCTGGCCACCATGAACGATATGGCCGCGCCCTCGGTCTCCCTGGAGGGAAAGACGCTCTGGCTTTCCCAGTCGCTGCCGCTGCGCCCCTGGCAGGCGCTGCAGGCCAAGCTTTCCATGCAGCTTCTGCTCAGCGGCGTTCCGACGCTCGTATGCGCGCTGCTCGCCGCGGCTGCCGGCGCCTTCCACGGTGCAGAGCTTCTGCTCGGGCTCGCGGTGCTGGCCGGCTTTACGCTTTTCAGCGCGCTGAGCGGTCTCTGCCTGGGGCTGAAGCTGCCGGTTCTTCACTGGACCAGCGAAATCTACCCCATCAAGCAGAGCGCATGCGTCGCTCTGGCATTGCTGATCAACTTCCTTTATCCCATCGTTCTTGGCGGCGGTTATCTGCTCTTCGGATACCGCCTCGGCTTTGCCGGGTACATGGGCCTGTTTGCCGCCGGGACGTTCCTTCTGTCCGCGCTGCTGCTTCTCTGGCTCAGGAAAAAGGGCGCCGCCATCTTCGCTTCGCTCTGAGCTTTCCTCTCTGCCGCGAATCCGGACTTCCGGATTCGCGGCAATTTTTTATATCCTTCGCGGTTTTTGTATGGAAACACGCGGTTTCCGGCCAGAAAAAATTCCGGTATTCGTTTTTCTTATCGCCGCGTTCAGCAAAATCAATAAAAACGCAAAAAGAATTTTGTTGACATTAACAATGTAACTCGTTAAAATAAGTCAATACTTTTTATCCGAAGAGGACAAGTGTACGCCGCAAAAGGACATTCCGTGCTTCAACGGCGTACAGGGCCCATCCTCCGGCATTCGGCACCGCGTGAAAGGGGAAGCAGCATGGAGCATACCAGCCAGAACCGGCAACTTGAAAGGACAATGCAGCACGACGCCTGCGGCATCGGCGCTGTGGTCAACATCAGCGGCCTGAAGACCCACGAAACCGTGGATGCGGCGCTGAAAATTGTAGAAAAGCTTGAGCACCGCACCGGAAAGGACGCGGAGGGCACCACCGGCGACGGCGTGGGCGTCATGACGCAGCTGCCGCATGCGTTCTTTGCGCAGGCTGCGCAGGCCGGGGGCCATACCCTCCCGCCGGCCGGAGACTACGGCGTCGCCATGATTTTTTTCCCGCAGGACCCGCTCAAGCGCATGCGCAGCCGCAAGCTTCTGGAGATGATTCTTGCGCGCGAGGAGCTGGAGCTGCTTTTCTGGCGCGAGGTGCCGGTCTGCCCGGAAATTCTGAGCGAAAAGGCCAGAGGCTCCATGCCGCATATCACCCAGTGCTTTATCCGCCGGCCGGAAGGCGCGGCGCGCGGCCTGGACTTTGACCGGAGGCTGTATCTGGCCCGTCGGGAATATGAGCATTCCGTCTCCGGCACCTATGTCGTTTCCATGTCCAGCCGGACCATTGTCTACAAGGGCCTGTTTCTGGTCTGGCAGCTGCGCCGGTTCTATCCGGACCTGCAGGACGCGGCGTTTGCCTCGGCGCTGGCGCTGGTGCACTCCCGCTTTTCCACGAACACCACCCCCAGCTGGCGGCGCGCCCATCCGAACCGGATGATTCTTCACAACGGCGAAATCAACACCATCCGCGGCAACATCAACCGCATGCTCGCCCGCGAGGAAACCATGGCCTCGGACGTGCTGGGCGAGGCCATTACGCGCGCCTACCCCGTCGTGGAGACGGACGGCTCGGACTCGTCCATGCTGGATAATACGCTGGAATTTCTCATGTACAGCGGCATCGAGCTTCCGAAGGCCGTCATGATGTGCATTCCGGAGCCCTGGAGCAAGGATAAGAATATGTCCCGGGAAAAGCGGGACATGTTCCACTATTACGCCACCATGATGGAGCCCTGGGACGGTCCGGCGGCCATTTTGTTCTCGGACGGAGATCTGGTCGGCGCGGCGCTTGACCGCAACGGCCTGCGCCCGGCCCGGTATCTGGTCACGGACGACGGATATCTGATCCTTGCCTCGGAGGTCGGCGCGCTCCCGGTTGCACCGGAAAAAATCGTGCGCAAGGCGCGCCTGCAGCCGGGCAAGATGCTTCTTGTCGACACGCGCACAGGAAGGCTCCTGGAGGATTCCGCGCTCAAGCACCGCTACGCAGCCGAAAATCCGTACGGCGAGTGGCTGGACCAGGAGCTGCTGCAGCTGGCCGACATTCCGCTTCCCAACCGCCGGGTTCCGGAATACACCGCCCAGGATCGCAGCCGGCTTTATAAAATCTTCGGCTATACCTACGACGATATCCACTCGGCCATCCTGCCGATGGCGAAAAACGGCACGGAGCCGACCGCCTCGATGGGCGCGGATATTCCGCTGGCCGTGCTCTCGGAAAAGCACCAGCCGCTGTTTTATTACTTCAAGCAGATGTTCGCACAGGTCACAAATCCGCCCATCGACGCGCTGCGCGAATCGATCGTCACCGACGCCACCATCTACGCCGGCTCTGACGGAAACCTGCTTTCCGACTGCGCCGAAAACTGCCATGTCCTGCAGATCAACAACCCGGTTCTGTCCAGCCGCGACCTGATGAAAATCGAGGGGCTGAATATGCCCGGCCTGCGGGCAAGGAAAATCTCGCTGCTGTATTACAAGAATTCCTCGCTGGAGCTTGCGCTGGAGCGGCTTTTCGTCGCCTGCGACAAGGCCTATTATGCCGGGGCGAACATTCTGATTCTCTCCGACCGCGGCGTGGATGAAAACCACATCGCCATACCGTCCCTGCTGGCGGTTTCCGCCGTGCAGCAGTATCTTGTGCGCACAAAAAAGCGCACGGCAATCTCGCTCATCCTCGAAAGCGCCGAGCCGCGTGACGTACATCACTTCGCCACGCTCTTCGGCTACGGCGCAAGCGCCGTAAACCCCTACCTTGCGCAGGAATGCATCGGCGAGCTGATTGCGGGCGGTGCCCTGAACAAGGACCATTACGCGGCCATCGACGCATACAACCATGCCATTCTCGACGGCGTCGTCCGCATCGCGTCCAAAATGGGCATTTCCAGCATGCAGTCGTATGAGGGCGCACAGATCTTTGAGGCCGTCGGTATCTGCGCGGATGTGGTGGACCGGTATTTTACCAACACCGTCAGCCGCGTCGGCGGCATCGGCCTGAACGAAATCAACGAGGCCGTCCTCTGGCGGCACGACCGCGCCTATGACCCCATGGACCTGACCACGGAGCTGACCGTCGATTCCTCCGGCTTTCACAAGCTCCGCTCCGGCAGCGATATGGAGGATCACATGTACAACCCCCTGACCATTCTGACGCTGCAGAAGGCCGTCCGCACTGCGGATTTTGACTGCTTCCGCCGTTATTCCGCTATGGTCGACGACGAGCAGCTGCCGCATACGCTGCGGGGCCTGCTCGGCTTCCGCTTTGACCGTTCCACCCCAATCCCGCTCGACGAGGTGGAGCCCGTCAGCGAAATTGTCAAGCGCTTCAAAACCGGCGCCATGTCCTACGGCTCGATCTCCGAGGAGGCGCACCGCTGTCTGGCCATTGCCATGAACCGTCTCGGCGGCAAGTCCAACTCCGGCGAGGGCGGCGAGGAGCCCGCGCGCCTCGGCACGCAGGAAAACTCCGCCATCAAGCAGGTGGCCTCCGGCCGCTTCGGCGTTACGAGCGAATACCTGGTCAGCGCGCAGGAAATTCAGATCAAGATGGCCCAGGGCGCCAAGCCCGGCGAGGGCGGCCATCTTCCGGGCAGCAAGGTCTGGCCCTGGATTGCGCATACGCGGCACTCCACGCCCGGCGTCGCGCTTATCTCCCCGCCGCCGCACCACGACATTTACTCCATCGAGGACCTGGCGCAGCTGATTTACGACCTCAAATGCGCCAACGAAAACGCGGCCATCTCCGTCAAGCTGGTCTCCGAGGCAGGCGTCGGCACCATCGCAGCGGGCGTTGCAAAGGCCGGCGCGCAGACCGTTCTCATCTCCGGCTACGACGGCGGCACCGGCGCCGCCCCCAGAAGCTCCATCTATAACGCGGGGCTTCCGTGGGAGCTCGGCCTTGCCGAGGCGCACCAGAGCCTCATCGCCAACGGTCTTCGGGGCCGCGTCCGGCTGGAGGCGGACGGCAAGCTCATGACCGGCCGCGACGTGGCCATCGCCTGCATCCTGGGCGCGGAGGAATTCGGCTTCGCGACCGCGCCGCTCGTGTGCCTCGGGTGCGTGATGATGCGCGTGTGCAATCTTGACACCTGCCCCATGGGCATCGCCACCCAGCGTCCGGAGCTGCGGAAAAACTTCAGCGGCAAGCCGGAATATGTGGTCAATTTCATGGAATTTGTCGCGCAGGAGCTGCGCATGATCATGGCAAAGCTCGGCGTGCGGAGCGTGGACGCGCTCGTCGGCCATACGGAGTATCTGCAGGTTCTCCCGCACCAGATTACCCAGCGGGCGGCCATGGTGGACGTCTCCGGAATTCTCGCGCGCAGCACGGCGCCAAACTGCCGCTACGACCCGGCGCAGAATTTCGATTTCAGGCTGGACAGTACCCTGGACCGCAGGCTCCTTCTGCCGCTGCTGCCGAAAAAGGGAAAAAACGCCGTTCCCAAGACCTGCTTTACCGAAATTTCCTGCACGGACCGCGCCTTCGGCACGCTTTTCGGCGCAGAGGTCACGCGGCGCTACGGAAGCACGCTTGCCGAGGACACCTATCTGATCCGCTGCCGCGGCGGCGCGGGGCAGTCGTTCGGCGCATTTTTGCCGAAGGGCGTCACGCTGGCGCTGGAGGGCGACAGCAACGACTATTTCGGCAAGGGCCTGTCCGGCGGCAAGCTGATTGTCCGCGCAGACCGGCAGAGCGTCTTTGACCCGTCGCAGAACGTCATCATCGGCAATGTCGCGCTCTACGGCGCGACGAGCGGCAGCGCCTTTATTTCCGGCGTCGCGGGCGAGCGCTTCTGCGTGCGCAACTCCGGCGCGGAGGCCGTTGTGGAGGGCGTGGGCGATCACGGCTGCGAATATATGACCGGCGGCGTCGTCGTCATTCTGGGGCAGACCGGGCGGAATTTTGCCGCGGGCATGTCCGGAGGCGTGGCCTACGTGCTGGACCCCGAGCACAAGCTCTATCTGCGGGTCAACAAGGAGCTTGTCTCCATCGAGCCCGTCACGCAGAAGGAGGACGTCGCCTGCCTGCGGTCGCTTCTGCAGCGGCACGTCGCCGCAACCGGCTCTGAAAAGGGCCGCAGCGTGCTGGAGCACTTTGACGAGCAGCTTGCATGCTTCAAAAAAATCATTCCGTACGATTACAGCCACATGCTGCAGCTCATCCGACAGTATCGGGCCGCCGGCCTTACCCAGGCCGAGGCAGAGCTGGAAGCGTTCTTGAAGCGGGAGGGATAAGCCATGGGAAAAGCAACTGGATTTCTGGATGACGCGCGGGCGGAGTGCCCTGTCCGCGATCCCGCCGAGCGCGTGAAGGACTGGGCGCCGCTCTGTGCGCCGATGCCAGAGAAAAACCGCCGCCGGCAGTCCGGGCGCTGCATGGACTGCGGCGTTCCCTTCTGCCAGGCCGGCGTGGAGTTTGAGGGCGTTCTGTTCGGCTGCCCGCTCCACAATCTGATTCCGGAATGGAACGATCTGATCTGGAACGGAAATTACGAGGGCGCGCTGCAGCGTCTGCTCAAAACAAGCCCCTTTCCGGAATTCACCGGCCGGATCTGCCCCGCGCTGTGTGAACGCGCCTGCGTCTGCGGCCGCGTATCGCAGCCGGTCACAGTCCGGGAGAACGAGCTGTTTCTCATTGAGTACGGCTTCGAAAACGAGCTGATGCAGCCCGCGCCGCCCGCAGTCCGCTCCGACAAGCGCATCGCCGTCGTCGGCTCCGGGCCGGCCGGCCTTTCGGCTGCGTATTATCTCAACCGCCGCGGCCACAATGTCACAGTCTTTGAAAAGGACCCGCTGCCCGGCGGGCTTCTGACCTACGGCATCCCGGAAATGAAGCTGCCGAAGGCCGTCGTCGCGCGCAGAATCTCGCTTCTTGAACACGAAGGCGTCGTCTTCCGTACCGGCTGCCGCGTCGGGGAGAATCTCTCTCCGGAGGCGCTTGCCGCGCAGTTTGACCTTGCGATTTTCTGCTGCGGCGCGCAGGCGCGCCGCACGCTGCCGTTCGCCGAAACCGCACAGCCCGGCGTTTTCTACGCGCTGGACTACCTGCGCGCCTCGGCGGAGGGCCTTCTGGAAAAGAAAGCGCCCGCCGTCAGCGCAAAAGGCAAGCATGTGGTTCTGGTCGGCGCGGGCGACAGCGCCTCCGACTGCGTATCCGTCGCGCTGCGCCAGGGCTGCAGCTCCATCACGCAGCTGATCCGCAAGCCGCGCACCGTACAGACGGAAAAGACCGACCACGCGCACGAGGAGGCGCAGGCCGTCTTCGGCGCGGATATCCGCCGCTATGAAACACAGGTCGAAGCGCCGGTCTTTGACGAAAACGGCGCGCTATGCGCGGTGAAGCTGCAGGGCTCGGAGGAAAGCCTTCCGTGCGGGCTGCTGCTGCTTGCCTCCGGCTTTGCCGGCTGCGAGCCGGCGTCGCTGTCGGCCTTCGAGGCCGTGCAGAAGACCGGCCTGCCGGCGCTGCAGGCAGGCGATATGCACTCGGGCGCATCGCTGGCCGTCCTCGCCATCGCCGGCGGCAAGCGGGCCGCCGCGGAGGCCGACGCGCTTCTCATGGGCTATACAAATATTCTCTAGCATTCTCCAAACGCAGATTTTTTTCGCGCCCACTTGCAAACGCCCCGTCCGGCAGGCTATACTGGAGGTGCAAATCACAAAGCGGCGCACAAACCGCGAAAGGAGACCAACATGCTGCTCATCCGCAACGCACATATCAAGACCATGGCGGGCCCGGACCTGCCGAACGGCTGCCTTCTGATTGAAAACGGAAAAATTTCCGCCGTTGCGCCCACACTGGAGGCTCCGGCGGGCGCACAGATTCTCGACGCGCAGGGAAGACTTCTGACCCCCGGCTGCGTGGAGGCGCACTGCCACATCGGCCTCGACAACGAGGGCATGCGCTGGGAGGGCATGGACTACAACGAAATTGACGATCCGCTCACGCCCCAGCTGCGCGCCGTCGACTCCATCAATCCCCAGGACGAGGCCTTTGACCTGGCGCTGCGCGGCGGCGTCACAACCGCATGCACTGGCCCCGGCAGCGCCAACGTGGTCGGCGGAACATTCGCCATTATCAAGCTGGCCGGCAAGCGTGTCGACCGGATGGTGCTGCGCACGCCCGCAGCGATGAAGTGTGCCTTCGGCGAGAATCCGAAGGGCTGCTACGGGCAGAACAAGAAAAAAAGCCCGATGACGCGGATGGCCGTGGCCTCCCTGCTGCGCGAGCTTCTGACGCGCACCATCCGCTATCGTGACGACCTTGCCGCCGGCAAGACGCCCACCTACGACGCAAAGCTGGAGGCCATGCTCCCGGTGGTGAACGGCGAGATTCCGCTCAAATGCCACGCGCACCGCGCGGACGATATTCTCACCGCCGTGCGCATCGCGCGCGTGTTCAACCTGAAGCTCTCGCTCGACCACTGCACCGACGGCGCGCTGATCGCGGACGAGCTAGCGCAGGAGGGCTTCCCCGTGTTCGTCGGCCCTTCGCTTGGCAGCAAGAGCAAAATCGAGCTGCGCAACAAGAGCTTTGAAACGGCGGGCGCACTCTGCCGCGCAGGGCTCACGGTCAGCATCATCACCGACGCGCCGGTCATTCCGCTTCAATACCTGCCGCTTGTGGCCGGGCTTGCCGCCGCAGCCGGACTTCCGATGGAGGAGGCCTGGAAGGCCATCACCATCCACCCCGCCAGGAGCCTTGGCGTCGGCGACCGCGTCGGCAGCCTGGAGCCGGGCAAGGACGCCGACCTCGTAATCTGGACTGCGGACCCGCTTACCACCATCGGCGGCGAAGCGTTCGTGACCATCGTGGACGGCCGGATCGTCTATCAGAACCCCGCCGCCCTGTAATAACTGCAGCGAGGACGTGCCGCAAAGAGCACGTCCTCGTTCGATTTTCTGAGTCTCTTGGAAACCACTGCTCATGTCAAAAAACGCCGCTGCAGCCTCTTGATTTCTTATCTCAATAACCGCTACCGTAGCTGCATGTATCTTTTGGATTTAATTAAGGGATATCGTTCACTTTTTCATATATCAACGTATCTGTGTAATCTCCATCAATGCGTGCATCCGTCATTGTTATTCTGAGAGGCCTTCCTTGCTGGATAGAATACCGTCCTATAATCGTATCATGCGACCAAAATTGCCCGCCATAGGGACCTAAAACTTTAAGCGTACCATCAACTACAGACCATTCCCCCGTCTCATCTTCATCAACAACGCATGAACCGTCACTGTAAAATGTAATACTCGCAGCATTTGTTTTACCCGATACAAGCGTCCATGTACCAACAAAAACGGATTTAGAATCTGTACATCCTGCCAGTAAGATCGCACAGAGCACAGCAATCAAGCCAGATAAAATGATTGTTTTCCTCATAATTTTATCCTCCATTTTTTAGAATAAATTCCGA
>CAKUHJ010000026.1 GCA_934655935.1 uncultured Oscillospiraceae bacterium
TTTGACAGCCTCATCAGCCTGCAAAACAGGCAGCTTGCAGCCTTGACTTTCCCATTTTGCGCGCGTATCATACGGGTATGGGAAGTTTGTCCGACAAACAGAAAATCCCAGTCAAAAAGAGAAATTGATTTGTATGGAGGAACGCACGATGCAGCAGAAAGCCTGGATTATTGACGAAAAAACGGTCCGGAAATACCTCACCCCGAAGGATGCCATCGATTGTGTCGAAAAGACCTGGAAGTGGTACGGCGAGGGCAAGGTCATCATGCCCAATAAAATCACGACAGATATGTCTGAGCTCGGCATTGCCGGCTGGTTCAACTCCATGCCCGCCTACATCGGCCCCATGGACGTGGCCGGCATCAAGGTCGTCGGCGGCTATGACGGCAACCATGCGCTGGGCCTGCCCTATATCAAGGCAAACGTCCTCATTACGGACTCAAGAACCGGCATTCTCCGCGCGCTCATTTCCGGCGACCATATCAATGATCTCCGCACCGGCGCGCAGCCGGCGGTCATGGCCCGCCTGCTTGCCTCCAGCACAGACGTCGTCACCATCATCGGCACCGGCCTTCAGGGCTATATGAGCCTTCTGTGCATGTGTGAGACCGTTTCCATGAAGGAGGTTCGGCTGTGCGATATCTCCGAGGCTGCGATGGACCGCTTCATCGCCCGCTTCCCGGACGCGCCGTTCCGCTTCGTCAAGTGCCGCTCCAACGAGGAGGGCTGCCGCGG
This sequence comes from uncultured Oscillospiraceae bacterium, assembly GCA_934655935.1. Classification (GTDB taxonomy): domain Bacteria; phylum Bacillota; class Clostridia; order Oscillospirales; family Oscillospiraceae; genus CAG-170. Next base: position 736 of record CAKUHJ010000026.1, read on the forward strand.
CGCGGACGTCATCATCACCGTGACCAACGCCAACGCCAATCTGGTGGAGGAGCCCTGGGTCAAGGAGGGCGCGCTGGTCATGACGATGGGCTCGTTCCGCGAGACCTCGTTCGACGTTGTGCGCAAGTCAGACAGGATTGCCGTCGATCAGGTCGGCCAGTCCCTGCATCGCGGCAACGTCAAGGAGCTGGCGGAGCTGGGCGAAATCACGGCGGACTCCTTTGATATCATTGTCCCAGATGTTCTGGCCGGAAAAATGCCCGGCAGAACCGATCCCAGGCACCGCATCTATGCGCAGATCATCGGCACGGGCATGCTGGACGTCGCTCTGGCGGGCGTGCTGCTGGAAAAGCTCCAGGCCTCCGGCGACCAGCTGTTCCAGTTTGATATGATGGGCGAATGAGCGATCAGATTCACCGCATCAAGCTCTATGAGGACGTTTCCAACCGGATGATTGAACGCATCCGGCTGGAGCAGTGGGAGCCCGGCGCAAAAATTCCGACCGAGTCGGAGCTTGCCCGCCTCTTTGACGTCAGCCGCTGCACCATCCGCGAGGCCGTCAAAAGTCTTCAGATCGCCGGGGTTCTCCGCTCGCAGGCAGGCTCCGGAACCTTTGTCTCCGCGCAGGCGCCCGTCGTCCTGCAGACAAGGGCGCTGGCCGCCGTCATGGCCGACCCCGAGGCGCTGCGCGAGCTTGTGCAGGCCCGCTTCGTCCTTGAGCCGGAGCTTGCCGCCCTGGCGGCCGGCGCGGCCTCGGAGGAAGAGATCGACGGTCTTTTTTCCACCGTCGAGCGCATGCGCAGCAAGACGGACCGCTTTGACCTGATGTCCATCGGCCACCAGTTTCACCTGCAGCTTGCCGCGTGCGCGCACAACCGGGTTCTGGAGGGCTTTTATCTCTCCGCCGCAAGCCAGATGCGCAGCATGCGCGTTCTGGAGTTCCTGACGCTTGAAATCTATCTCAACGGCGTGCGCGAGCACCACGCCATCGCGCAGGCCATCCGCCTGCACGACGGCAATCTCGCCCGTGAGCGGATGCGGCTGCACCTGCAGAGCGACTACGGCGCTTACCTCAAATAAAAATGGAAGACCTCCCGGTACGTTTGCACTGGGAGGTCTTGCGCTTTTCGGCGCAATATGGCATAATAATTATGGAATCATGAATCACTGGAATCAAACGAAAGGGGTCCTCCTGCCATGATTTATTCGGATTTCCAGGGTTTGAAGCTCTCAAAGCTCGGCTTCGGCACCATGCGTCTGCCGGTGCTTGCCGACAAGCAGCTTGACGAGGCGCAGCTGCGCCGGATGGTGCAGACCGCCATCGAGGGCGGCGTCAATTATTTTGACACCGCCTGGCCCTATCACGCAGGCGAGTCCGAGCGGGCGCTTGGCCGCGCGCTGAAGGACTATCCCCGCGAAAGCTTCTTCCTCGCGACGAAATTCCCCGGACACCAGCTGAGCGCCAGCTACGACGCGCCGGCTATTTTTGAAAAGCAGCTGGAAAAATGCCAGGTGGATTATTTCGATTTTTATCTGCTGCACAACGTCTATGAAAACTCCATCCCCGTCTACGAAAATCCGCAGTGGGGCATTCTCGATTACCTGCTTGAGCAGAAAAAGAACGGCCGCATCCGGCATCTTGGCTTCTCCTCGCACGCAGGGATTCCCGCGCTGACGCAGTTTCTGGACCGGCACGCGCAGCAGCTGGAATTCTGCCAGATTCAGCTGAACTATCTGGACTGGACGCTCCAGCATGCAAAGGAAAAATGCGAGCTTCTGAATCGCTATGGCCTTCCAATCTGGGTGATGGAGCCCGTGCGCGGCGGAAAGCTCGCCAGACTCCCGGACGCCGCCGCGCAGCAGCTCCGGGCGCTGGACCCGGAACGCTCCGAGGCCAGCTGGGCGCTCCGCTTTGTGCAGGACATTCCCGGCGTCACGGTCATCCTCAGCGGCATGTCCACGCTTGACCAGGTGGAAGACAACCTCCGCACCTTCCATACGCCCGCGCCCCTTTCCGATGCGGAGCGTGAGCTTCTGCTGCGCATTGCGGAGTCCCTGAAAAACGCGCTGCCGTGCACCGCCTGCCGCTACTGCTGCGACGGCTGCCCGCAGGGCATCGACATTCCGCAGATGATCTCCACGCTCAATGACCTGCGCTTCGCGCCGGTCGTCAATTCCGTTATGGCAATCGAAGCGCTCGACGAGAGCAGGCGGCCCTCCGCATGCATCGGCTGCGGCCAGTGCAGCGCGGTCTGCCCGCAAAAAATCGATATTCCCGCCGCCATGCAGGAGCTTTCCGCACGCATCGCCGCGCTGCCCTCCTGGGCGGAGGTCTGCCGCCAGCGCGAGGCCGAGCAGCGCTGAAATCCGGAATCTGCAAGAAACGGAGCTGGTTCAGATTTGTGAACCAGCTCCGCTTTCTGCGTCATTTTCCGGCGCTTTGTGCGCAAGCGCCTGCTGCAGCTGCCGGTATTCCGAGGGCGCGCAGCCATATTTCCGGCGAAATACCTTCGTAAAATGCGGCAGATCATAAAATCCGGAGGAATAGGCAATTTCCGTGAGCGGCAGCTTTGTGCCTGTCAGAAGAAATACCGCGCGCTTGAGCCGCAGCTGCAAAAGCCACTGCTGCGGGCTCAGGCCCGTCTGCTCCTTGAACAGGCGGTAAAACCAGGACCGCTCCACCCCCACGTAGGCGACCACATCCTGCACACAGATGTTATACGGGTAGTTGGCCTCCATATATGCAAGCGCCTTGGAAACATAGCGCTCCGCAGGATTCAGGGTAGGATAGCGCTCCATATAGCGGTGCGCAATCAGCGCGATTGCCCGGTAGAAAAAGCCGACCACGTCGTAGCCCAGGTGCGCAGAGGACTTGCTGGCCTGGCGCATCCGCTCCAGCAGGTCCCGCATTTCCGCGTTGTTGTCAAAGGCGAACACCGGGCTTTCCGCGCTGATTCCGACGGAGGCAAGCAACGTCGGTACATCCGCACCATGAAAGGTTGCAAAAATATATTCCCAGGGCGTGCGGCTGTCTGCTGCATAGCTGACGTGCTCCCCCGGCACAATCACAAAGCCCGTGCCGGGCGTAATCTGCCAGGTCTTTTCCCGCAGCGTATAGCTGCCGCAGCCGTCCAGCACGAAGGTAATCGCATAATCCTTGTAGAATGTCGGTCCTACCTGGTGGTTCGCGTCGCATCTCTGCCAGCCGCACCAGGTTACGGTCAGGCCCGGATTCGGGCAAATTTCGATTCTGCTTCTGTCTGTGATATATGACAAAAAAGCGCACTCCCTTTTGTTGATTTTGTTGATTTCCTTTTACATAGCAACATCTGTACAAGAAAGCGTTCGTTTGGTACAATCGTTTTCCGGCGGTGTTTGCTATAAGTATGCTATCAGAAGCGTCCGTTGTCAAGAGCCGGCGCATGCGCGCCCTTGACGATTGCGCCTGAGATTCAACTTCGTTTTCAAACAGGAGGCCAGTCATGCTTACAGCAAAAGAAGTCAAAGCAAAGGCGAAGGAATACGGCGCGGATCTGTGCGGAATCTCCCCCATGGACCGCTTTGAGGGCTGTCCGAAGCAATACGACGCCCGTTATATTTTTCCGGGCGCAAAGTCCATGATCGTTCTGGGCTTCCGGATTGCGCGCGGCATGTTCCGCGGCATCGAGGAGGGCACCTATTTTTCCGCCTATCCCTCCATGGGCTACGCGGCGATGAATCAGATCTACATTCCGGGCGTGATGCACCGGCTGACCAGCTTTCTGGAGGACGACGGAAGCGAAACCGTGCCCATCATGTTCTTCGCCGGCCCGTCCAACAACACCGTAACCGGCAAATTCCGCGAGGGCTGGAGCCGCGCCGTCTCCCCGGACAAGCCCTATCCGGACGTTCTGATCAACTTCCGCATGGCGGCCTACATGGCAGGCATGGGCGAGTTTGGCTGGAGCAAGGTCTTCCTGACGCCGGAATTCGGCCCCCGCGTCCGCTTCGCCGTCCTGCTGACCGACGCGGAGCTGGAGCCGGACCCCATCTATGAGGGACACATCTGCGACCGCTGCAAGCAGTGCGCGAAAAACTGCGGCGGCAATGCCATCAGCATGACCGAGTCGGTAAAGGTCACGGTTGCGGGACACGAAATCGAATGGGGCAAGCTCAACGAGCACGCCTGCGAGGTCGGTCTCAACGGCGGCCCGGACGGTGAGCTGGACCCGTTCGACGGCAAGTATCCGAACCAGTTCGGCTACGGCCGCGCCATCGAGGGCGCATGCGGCTGTATGCGTGCGTGCTTCATTCATCTGGAAAAGCGCAAAAAGCTTCTCAACCAGTTCCGCAATCCCTTCCGCACCGGGGAGGTCTGGCGGGTCGACCATTCCAAGCCCTACGAGCTCACGCAGGATATCATCGACAACTATGTCAAGACCGGCATGATCGAGGACTACATGGAGCAGATTCGCTACGACGAGGAGGAGAACTACAAAACCAGCAAAAAATCCGGCGCAAGCAAGGCCATCTCGGATTAAAAACGGAGGCCGTCATGAAATTTGCCGTCGGATATCAGACGCCGCAGAATGGCGAACGCTTTTCAGACCTCCTTGCCGACTATCTGCCGCATGCCGCAGAGGTGTATTTCTCCTGGCCGGGCATGGCCAGCGGCCGCCCGGACATGGCCGTGCATGACCTCGGCGCGCAGCACCGGCTGGAGCAGGAGCTTTCCGCGCTGGCCCGCGCGGGGGTGAAGCTGGACCTGCTCTTCAACGCCAACTGCTACGGCGAGAACGCCGTCAGCGAGGCCCTGCGGGACGAGGTTCTCGGCGTTCTGGAATATCTCGGCCTCAACGGGTGCTTCCCGCAGATTGTCACGACTGCCTCCACCTTCATCGCCCATGTTGTCCGGGAGGCCTATCCGGGGCTGGAGCTTCGCGCGTCGGTCAATATGCGCGTCGGGACGCTCCAGGCCATGCAGTATCTTTCAGACGCCTTCGACAGCTTTTATCTCCAGCGCGATTTTCAGCGGAATCTTGATTATGTCAGAACCGTGCACAGCTGGTGTCTGAAAAACGGAAAAAAGCTCTGCCTGCTGGCAAACAGCGGCTGCCTGCGCTTTTGTCCGGCGCAGACCTTCCACGACAATCTCATTGCGCACAGCGCCGGCGCGGAATGCCGGAAAAATACCGGCTGGAACCCGCATCTTTGCCGGAGCGTCTACGCAGACCCCGCCCGCCTTGTCCAGATTCTGAAATCCACCTGGATTCGTCCGGAGGACCTCTGGCGCTACGAGGGCCTGATCGACACGGTAAAGCTCGCAACCCGGCAGCATTCCCACCCGCGGATGGTGCTTGGCGCTTATATCTCCGGCAGCTTCTGCGGAAACCTTCTGGAGCTTCTTGAACCCGGCTTTTCCTCTCAGTTCTACCCCCGCTATCTTGACAATGCAGCCTTCCCGGAGGACTGGGCCGAAAAAAGCGGCCAGTGCCTGCTTGGCTGCACCGGCTGCGGCTACTGCGAGGAGGTCCTTTCAAAGGTCCTCCGGCGCTACGGCTGAGCCGCCGACCGACGGGATTCCCAGGAATCTGAACCCGCATTCCTGACAAAAAAGAAAAAGGAGAAACTGACATGAAAAAATGGATCGCACTCATTCTTGCCCTTCTGACGCTGTGCGCCGCAATGAGCGCCTGCGCCGCGAAGAAAGCGGACGCGCCCGCATCGGTCTCCGGTGAAGCCGCTGCGGAAGCCCCCAAGACCGTCAGCGAAGAAACCTACTACTACATCTGCCCGCTGGCCAGCCTGGAATACTGGCAGGCACACCGCAACGGCCTGGAAGACGCCTGCGCCGAGCTCGGCGTGACGCCGAAGTTTGTCGGCAACGACAAGCTTGACTGTGACGCCATGGTCGCCATCATCGAAACGGCCATCAACGACCCGAACTGCGCGGGCATCATCACCGCCTGCCACTTCCCCGACGCCTATGAGCCGCTGGTCAAAAAGGCCAAGGAAAAGGGCATTCCCGTCTGCTTCCAGACCATCAAGCCGCTTGAAAACTCGGAGCGTCTGTGCTTCCTCGGTACGGACTATGTGGAGTTTGGCCGCATCATGATGCGCCAGGCCGCGAAGGCCACCGGCGAGACTGGCGGCGTCATCATCTCCAACAACCTTTCCGCCGGCACCCCCTCTGTCGCCTCCGTAATGCAGGGCCTGCGCGAGGAAGTGGAAAACTACCCCAACATGTACATTGCGGCCGAGGTTGACGACACCTCCGACGCTGCCGTCGCTGCCACGAAGGTCGGTGCGGCGCTGCTTGCCAACCCCGACGTCACGGCGGTCATCGGCGGCCAGTCCGTCTCCGCCATCGGCGCGGTCACCGCGCTGAAGGAGGCCGGAAAGGCCCAGGACGTCAAGGTCATCAGCATTGACCGCGACGTGGCGACGCTCGAATATGTCAAAAACGGAGATATCTACGCAACCGTCGCCGGCAAGCAGTACAGCGAGGTCTATTACGCCGTCAAGATCTGCTATGACTATCAGCACGGCGCAAAGAACGCCTACTCCTCCGACGACGCAGCGGCCGGCATGGTCATCGCGCCCGATACCGTCAACTGCGGCGTCCTTGTCATCGACCAGAGCAACGTTGACAAATTCATGGGCTTCAGCTACGTCGACCGCTGAGCCTCCGGCCTGTGCGCGCCTGCGCTCCGGCGCAGGCGCGCACACCGCACAAATCAACACGGGAGGAATGTACTTTGAGCGAATATATACTGGAGCTGAAGGACATTACAAAGTAATTTCCTGGCGTCAAGGCGCTGGATCGCATGAATTTCCAGCTTAAGCGCGGAGAGGTGCATGCGCTGCTCGGCGAAAACGGCGCGGGCAAAAGCACGCTGATGAAGGTCCTGTCCGGAATCTACCAGCCGGACGGAGGCGAAATTCTTCTGAACGGAAAAAGCGTGCACTTTCCAAGCACCGTCGCAGCGGAAAAGGCCGGCGTCAGCATTGTCCACCAGGAGCTGGCCATCTTCAACACCTCCAGCGTCGCGGAAAATATCTTTACCACCAATCCGCCGAAAACGAAGCTCGGCACCATCGACTACCAGAGCATGTACCGCAATGTCCGGGCCCTTCTGGATAAATACGGCTTCCAGGATATCAGTGAAAAGCGCACCATGCGCGCGCTCAGCGTCGGGCGTCAGCAGATTGTGGAAATCCTGCGCGCCGTCAAGAAGAACGCAAAGCTTCTGATTCTGGATGAGCCGACCTCCGCACTGACCGAAAAGGAAACCGAGGTCCTGATGCAGATCATCCGGACGCTCAAGGCGCAGGGCGTTTCCATTGTCTACATCTCGCACCGTCTGGAGGAGGTCTTCCAGATCTGCGACTCCGCCACCATCATGCGCGACGGGCAGTATATCACCACGCTGGACGTCGCCGGGACCACCAAGGACGAGCTTGTCCGCTTCATGGTCGGCCGCGAGGTGGTCTACCAGTACGGCGCCGGCACCAGCAAGCACGGCAAAGAGCTTCTTCGCCTGGAGCACGTCAGCTCCGGCAGCGCGGTCCGGGACGTCAGCCTCTGCGTACACGAGGGCGAGGTTCTGGGGCTTGCCGGCCTGGAGGGCGCGGGACGGACGGAGCTTATGGAATGCATTTTCGGCGTCCGCAGAATTGACGGCGGAAAAATTTTCATGGACGGCAAGCCCGTCAAAATCGCCAGCGCCGGCGAGGCGAAGCGTCTGGATCTGGCCTATCTGACCAAGGACCGGAAAAACAAGGGTCTGTTCCTTCGCAAGTCCATCGCGGAAAATATGCTCGCAGTCAATCTGGACCGCTTCACCAGAAACGGCTTCACCCAGTTTGAGGCCGCGCGGCGCAGCGCAGTGGAATATAAAGAAGCGTTCGACGTCAAAACGCCGAACGTAGATAAAAAGGTCGGCCAGCTCTCCGGCGGCAACCAGCAGAAGGTGCTCATGGGGATGTGGGTCAGCCGCCACCCCAGACTTCTGATGATCGACGAGCCGACGCGCGGCATCGACGTCGGCACAAAGGAATCCATCCACCAGCTCGTGCGCCAGTATGCCCGCCAGGGCATGGCCGTCATTATGAGCTCATCGGACATGCCGGAGCTGATCGGCGCATCCGACCGGGTCGTCGCACTCTACGAAGGAGAGGTCACCGGCGAGCTGCAGCTCGATGAGATCACGGAGGACCGCATCATGTCGCTGACCTCCGGCATCCGTTTAAACATAAAGGAGAACGCCTGATGAAACAGAAACAAGCCGGCAGGCTGCTGCCCGCCATCAAACGGATCTTCGAGATCCGTGAAATCGTCATTTTACTTCTGGTGATCGTACTGTGCGTGTTTATGGCGCTCAACTCTGAGCAGTTCATGACCATCGCCAATGTCCGCATCATCGGCAATTACATGGCAACCGATATGATCATGGGCGCATTTCTGACCATCGGTCTGATTGCCGGACTCAAGGATTTTTCCATCGGCTCCAATATGGGCTGCTCCGCGTTCGTCTGCGGCCTGCTGCTGAACGCCGGACTTCCGATTCCGCTGTGTATCCTCTGCGGACTGATCACCGGCGTCTGCATCGGCGCAATCAACGCGTTTCTGGTGTGCAACCTGAAGCTGATTCCGATGATTGCAACGCTCGGTACCTGGATGGCCTTCAAGGGCGCCGGCCTTATGATCATCAACTCCACCACGCTTTCTAACTTCCCGCTCGCGTTCAAGGCCATTGTGCAGGACTGGAACGTCTTCGGCGTATCGTCGCTTCTGCTTGTCATGTTCGCAACCGTCCTGATTGCAGCCTTCCTTCTGAAGCGGATTTCGTTTTTCCATCAGTCCTACTTTATCGGCTCCAACAAGGAATCTGCCCGCCTGTCCGGCATTCATGTGACGCGCTTTTATTATATCATCTACATGATCATCGGCTTTTTTGCCGCTCTGGCGGGTGTGCTGTCCATTTCCCGCTACGGCTCCGCGCCGGCTTCTCTTGGTCAGGGCGTGGAATTCCGCGTGGTTACAGGTCTTCTGATTGGCGGCGTTTCCATGGAGGGCGGCGAGGGCTCCATCCTGGGCGCGTTCCTGGGCATGCTTCTCATGGCGCTGATTGCAAACGCGCTGACGCTGTTCGGCATTGACTCGAACCTGCAGAACGTCCTCATCGGCTGCATCATGCTTGCCTCCGTCGCCGTCGACCAGGCAAACCGGAGCCGCCAGAAATAACGCTTCAGCCGCCTCATTGCAGGAGTGAGGCGCTGAATATCCGGACCCCAATCCCCATCCGCAAGGACGGCCCGCCTGGTTTGCGCCAGGCGGGCCGTCCTTGTTCATTTGATCCGATCAATCCATCAGTCTTGTGATGAACTCCGGCGCTTCGGCCGGATCGCCGGCGATGGTAAGGGTGAACGCCACGCCGTTTTCTGCCGAGAACACGCTGCACCAGTCCAGAAACGCCTCTGTCTGCTGCGGGTCCTTCGTCTGAGAAAGCTTGTAAAGATTGTCGATAAAAATATGGGTAATATCAAAGTTCCCCGCATGCAGGCCGCTCAAAAAGCCCCGCAGGAAATCATAACCGCCAATGGCATACTCCGCGGCGTCAATCAGACGCACCCGGTGGCTCACATCAAAGCGAAGCGTATTTCCCTTTTCCAGGCAGACGATGCTGCCGGTTTCCTTGTCGACCGCACGGTTGAGCGCGCCGATCAGCTGCTTGGTCTTGCCGGAGCCTTCGGGCCCCATCAGGATATTGACCATAGGACATTCCTCCTTTTCGTTTCTATCATATCAGGTTTTCCGGCTAAATACAAGAGCGCAGCCGCACCTGCACAAAAAGTTCACATTTCGCCGCCCTGCGACAAAAGCTGCGCCGCTGCATCCGCGCTTGCGCGCGCCTCCCGCCGGAAGGGGTCCAGCCCATCTGCGGCCGCGCTGAGCGCGGCGGCAAGCTCAAAAAAGTAAAACAGCTCGCCAAGTCCCGCCGCGTCCGCCGCGTCGGACTCCATCAGGATCACCGGGACGTCCTGCGCGGCGTGGTTCTGCACGGCCGCATCCAGCACAGCCTGCTCCGCCTCGCCGAGCGTATGGCCGGAGAGAAACGACTGGCCGTCGTAGTCCTTCCAGTCCATCTCCACCGTGCTCTTCCGCCGCTCGTCCGGCGTCCGCAGAATCGTTTCGAAAAAGCCCTTTGCACCCGGAAGCATCGCGTCCAGCAGGCCGAGCTTTGCCGGAAGCTCCAGGCAGGCCGGCCACAGGCCGTAGCCGCCCTGGCAGCACAGCCGCGCCGCCATATCCTCCCACCACGCGCCGAACGCAGAAAGCGCAGGATCGACGCGGCAAAGAAGCTCTGTGTGCCGCCCGCGGTATTCCAGCGCGTGCCGCGCGCCGGCGTACATCCAGACCGGGTTTTCAAACGCGCGCAGATCGTAATCCTGATCGGCCTGCGCCGCGCCCTCCACCACGCTCAGAGGGTCCGTTCCCGCGACGGCCATCGGCAGAAGCGCCGCGGGGCTGAGCGCAGAAACCGTACAGCCTGGGTCCGTGGGCTGCGGCAGGAAGGTGAAGCCCTCCTCCTTTGCCATGCTGTGAAGCGCCGAACCGGCAGGCGCGCTGACGTAAACGCGGCTTTTGGCCTCCGGGCCGTAGCGCCGCTCCAGAAGCCAGCGGAGCGACCTTGACGCCGCGCTCGCCGCGAGGCCAGGCTTCGCGCCGCTGATCAGCTGCAGGGAGAAATTGTGGTCCTCCAGCTGCTCGCACAGCGAAAGCCACGCGTTGGTGGACAGGCTGTCCCCGGCGTAGAACATCCGCGGGCTGTCCGACAGCGCGCCCAGAAATCCGACGCCCGCCTGCGCGGCCAGGAACGGCCCGCCGCTTCCCAGCACCACCAGCGTATCCGACTGCTGCCGGATGCGCTCCGCCGCGCTTCGGATTTCATGAATCGCGCGCATCATGGCGCTCTGCCGCGCCGCAAGCCAGCCCAGAAATCTCGGCTGGTTTTCTTCGTTGGCGCGCAGCAGCAGATGCGCGTCAAACAGATCCTTTTCCCCCGACAGAAGGTCCGGCAAGCTGACGCTGCTCCAGATATTCGACAGATCCACACTGATCATCCGATCCGCGCCTCCTTTTCGTTTGCGTAAATTATACTATACGCGCCTGCAAAATGTAAAGTCCCGTTTCCGCCCGGCGCGGATTTGACATTTTTCAGCCTTTCTGCTATATTATTCGAAAAATGAAAAGGCAGGCGCGTATGGCTTCTTTTACCCGAAACGCCATCAAGGCGTCCTTCGTCAAGCTTCTGGACGAACGGCCCCTGAACCAGATTACCGTCAAGGAAATCGTTGAGGACTGCGGCGTCAACCGCAACTCCTTTTACTATCATTTCGCGGATATTCCCGCGCTCATCAGCGAAATCGCCATGGAAAACGCCGAGCGCATCATCCACGAGAACGCCAGCGCCAAAAGTCCCGTGGAATGCCTGGACGCCGTCGTCTCGTTCATTCTTGCGCATAAGCGCGCCGTGCTGCATATTTACCGCTCCGGAAGCCGCGAGCTGATCGAGCAGCATCTGATGCGCATCTGCCACGACAGCATCGAGGCCTACGCCAGATTCACCTTCGGCGAAATGCCCATGCTTCCGGAGGACCGGGAAATCCTCCTGCGCTTTTACCAGTGCGAATGCTTCGGCCAGACCATTCTCTGGCTGAACAGCGGCCTCAACTATGACGTCAGCCGCCAGTTTGCGCGTCTTTATGACCTGCGGGAGGGCTTCGCGGAAATTCTTGCCGCGCGCTGCCGGCAGCGCGCGCAGGCAGCCCTCCCCGCCGATCCTGCAGAGCAATCCTGAAAAATAAATATGGAGGCCGCTTCCGCGGCCTCCATATTATTTTCTATAGAATCTGCTTTTTTGCCAGCGCACGGTTTTTATACGCCGGGTCGTCCGTCACCTCGCGCAGAATCCGCACGCCCTTCGGCGTGCACAGCGCCGTCTGCCCCTCCGGGAGCGCTGCGCGCATGATTGCGTGCTCGTTTGAAAACGGGTACACGTCGATTTCAAAGCGGACGCCGCCGTTTGTAAAGCGGTATTTGGTCTTATGCACCGTATGAAGGCTGGTATCGCCCTCCATGAGGTACTGGATGTACGCCTTTTCCGAGATCGGCTTTTCCGTCTCCCAGGTTCCGGAAGCCGATGCGCGCTTTTCGGTGTAGAAATAAAGATACTCCTCGCCGTTTCGCTGCTGCCGCACACGGCGGACAATATTGGGGCTGGTCTGGGTCAGATAGGTCTGCATCATATCGATGCTCGCCGCATGAAGCTCCTGATCCAGCGTCTCAAGCGTCGGCAGCGCGATCAGGTACTTATGCCAGATTTCCTTGCAGGCAGGCTCGCCGACCGCCTCCCGGACCGCGCGCAGGCCGCGCGCAATTTTATCCTCAAAGTCGACAGAGTTGTCGATCACGCGCAGGCGCGGATGTGCGCTCCAGGCGCGGAGCGTCAGATCGTCCTTCTCCCGCGCATCCTCAATGGGCTCATAGCGCGCTTCGTTTCCGAAATTGTAGGCGAACTCCGCACCCTTGGCGCAGGTCACCAGATGCAGAACCGCGTCGTAGCCTGCCAGGACCTGCTCCTCGGTCTTGCCGAAGCTCGCAAGCACGCGGCGGAAATCCTCGTCGGAAATATAGGCCTTATCGTCAAACAGCGCCCGGTCGTAGAGGATCAGCACCCGCTCCTCGGGCACCATCTGCGCCGCGCGCAGCGCGAGCCGCTCCTTGTGCAGCTGGTCTGCGATGACAAAATACTGGAAATCCAGCATGGACACGCAGCCCCCGAAGGGCTTGATGCCGAAGCCGGAAATCAGCTCCGTCGCAGTTTCGGGAATGGTGATGACCTTCCAGCCGTCGTCCTGCTTGAATTCCTTCAGAATGCGGCTGATGAGCGTGGTTTTTCCGGCGGCCGGACCGCCGGTGAGCACAATGCGCGTAATCTGCTTGGCCAAGAGAATCTCTCCTTTGCAGAAAAGTCCGGTTCTGGGTCTAGTTTAGCATCTGCAGGGAGAAAATGCAAGCGGCGCCTGCGGCCGGCCGCATAAATTCTGGAAATCCAGTGCCTTCTCACAGGCTGCGAAGCTGCGCTTCGCTCAGAAATAAAACCTGTCCTCTTTTCATCGTGTGTGCGCTCCCTATTATATTTTTTCAGGCAGATTCTGCAATTATATCCCGTTTTTTTGATTCAAACAGAATGTATTTTTTCATATTCTTTCCTTATTTTAATTTCCGCTTTCCGCTGTGTCAATCCCGGGAGAAAAAATGACGCCCCGGCGTTGATTTTGCATCTTGCCGAATTCCGCCTGAGCCCATATAATGGTCAGCAGTTATGGGTAAGGGAGAAGCATTCTATGATGGATTTGTCTGCACTGTGGAACAAGATGTTCGTTCTGTTTTTCTGCCTGATCGCGGGCTACCTCGCCGCGAAGGCCGGCGTCATCAACCGGGAAAGCAATAAAATGTTTTCAAAGCTCATCGTCTGCGTGACAAATCCGCTGCAGATCATCGCCTCGGTTCTGACCGGCGAGCACCTGCTCTCCAACCGGGACGTGCTTGTTCTGACGCTGATTGTGGTTCTTTCCTACCTTGCGCTCATCGGCGCCAGCTTCTTCATTCCGAAGCTCCTGCGCGTCCGCCCGGCAGAAGCCGGCGTCTACCGCTTCATGTTCATTTTCTCAAACGTCGGCTTTATCGGCTATCCGATTGTGGAAAGCCTGTTCGGCCCCAGCGCCATCTTCTATGTGTCCTTGTTCGTGCTGTTCTTCCAGATGTTCGTCTGGAGCTACGGTGTGAGCCTGATGCGCGCGGAGCCGCGCTTCCGCTTCACCGCCGCCGTGCTCAAAAAGCCGTGCGTCATTGCGGCGCTGGCCGCCTACGCCTTCTACCTGAGCGGCCTCGGCGCGCCGAAGGTCCTTTACCAGGCCACAAACTATGTCGGCGCGCTGACAAGCCCGCTTGCCATGCTGATCATCGGCTGCTCCCTGGCGCAGGTCTCCTTCCGCACGGTCTTCGGCAACTGGCGGATTTATCTGCTGTCTCTGATCAAGCTGGTTCTCGTGCCGCTGGCGAGCTTCCTGCTGCTGCGGCTGTTTGTCACGAACGAGCTTCTTCTCGGCGTTGTGACGGTGGTGATGTGCATGCCGGTCGCGACCAACGCCGCCATCATCAGCTACGAGTGCGGCGCGGACGATACCCTCGCTTCCTCCGGTATCTTCCTGAGCACGCTTCTGAGCATCGTCACGCTGCCGCTGATGATGACGCTGCTGTTCCGCTGACAGACCTGTAAGATTTATAAGATACTGTCGAAAAGCCACGATCTGCAGCTCTGCAACACAGCAGCGGGGGTAGCGTGAAGGGGCAAAAAGCCCCCTCGCGTTAGATGGGTGCTCGTAAGACAGTAATTCTAAAAAATCACTATTTTACAGCATCTGTCTGACAGGGTTGGAAAACAAACACACGGCTTTCAGTTTCGGCTGAGTGCCGTTGTTTGTTTATGGGGTCTAAATGCGTGATTGTAACGCATTTAGACCCCGTTTTTCTATGCAGACATGAAATCATATTTCCCCTGCCAGAATCGGCTGAAAAAACACTTGCAAATGCTTGGTTTTTACCCCTCTAAATGTGTACATCAAGCATTGAAATTCTCAAGGCATCCTCTGTTCAAAAAAAGATACACTTTGATGGCGATAAATTTGGGCGCACTTTCTTGAAGTAATGGCAGAAATCATGTATAATAAGTGTGGACACACCGCTCCCCAATATATGAAATTACAATACTCTTTTTTAACAATGAATTGTAAGTAGGAGGTACATACATGGAGAGAATAAAGAACTTAAATCTTTATCAAAAGGCTGTTCTTATCATCATGATTGTTATGGCGCTGGTGTTTGCGGTGATTTACCCTAAGACAATTTCGAAAGTCGGTTTTGCCTACAAGGATTCGATTCTTGTTCCAACCGTGGAAAACGGAAATACGGTTTATTCCGGCAAGCTTATGGGCGAACAGGCTGTTTTCTCTGTGTTCGAGGATAAGACCGTGATATTTCAGCATGGCGATAAAGTCTATGGTCCATATACCGCAAAAGATGATCCGACCGCTATTCCCAAAGACAAAGAAATTACTGACTATATGACGGGAGTGGAACTCCGAAAAGGTGATGAAATCCTGTTTCGAGGTGGTATTGGGAAATTTGCTGATGACTATTGGCTATACAACGAGGATGGAACCTTAGATAATTTCGGCATTTCTTTTGTAACCAGCGATGGAATTGAACGAGATGAAAACGGAAATATCATTGACCCTGTGGAGCCATCTGCATCGACCATATGGGATTTGATGAATGAACCTAAGCTGACTCATAAAGGCGAAGGCTTTGCATGGTTCGGAGCGGTGTTTATTTGTATTCTCAATGCGTTGTCTATCCTGTTTGCCGATGAACTGTTCCGTTGGAATCTGGCATTCCGAATTCGCAATGTAGATCGTGCGGAGCCGTCTGATTGGGAAATCGCAGGACGATACATCGGTTGGACTGTTATGACGATCATGGCTCTTGTGATCTTTAGCATGGGCCTGCAATGAATTTGCAGTAGCTTATAGAAAGTAGAAAAGTTATGGCTGACAATAAAAACAGACTGCGTCCGAAGCAGATAAAGTTCTTTGTGAACGACAAGGAATACGAGTTGATAAGAAAGAAAATGGCACAGATGGGAACGGACAACATGAGTGCCTATATTCGCAAAATGGTAATTGACGGGTATGTTGTAAACTTGGATATGCCCGAACTGCGTGAGCTGATATCCAAGATGAAAAGGATCTCTAACAGCGAAAACCAGATTGCCAAACGCCTTAACGAAACCGGCAACATCTATGAAGCAGACATCGAAGAAATCAAAAAGAACCAGGAAGAAATTTATGAGGGAATCCGAGAAATTCTTACATCAATTTCTAAGATAAAGTGATGTTCAGCTCCGTAGGAGCGTAGCCGATTTTGAAAAAATCGTTGAAGGGTTTGGGATGTTTTCCAACAAGTTTTTGCAAATAGCAGCATCGCTGAAATTTGCAAAAAGCGCAAGTGTGTCCACACGTGCACTGCTTGCCAAGTTTGTTTTGACCTTTGCAAGCAAATTGAAAAATCGCAGAGTGTACATACACCTGCTGTGCTTGCCATTCGCCTTTTCTCAAAATGGCAAGTGCCATTTCCTAAATGGAAATCGGCGGCAACCGCCGCCTTGTCTACCCAAAAGCGAAACAGACGGACGCTGTCAATGGCGGCGAAGCCGTTCATCTCGACCATTGACGGCGGCTGTCCGTTTTGCTATCCCACGATATTTTTGAAAGAAACGAATCGAAGCGAATGAAAGAAAAGGGGGTTCGACTAAATGGATGAGAAACGCAAAGAGGATGAACTCCTCGAACTCACCAACGAAGAAATAGACGAGATTATTTTTCAAGAACAGATTGCGAGTGAAGAGTATGACGAAGAAATTCCCGAATACTATTTCTCCAATCCCGACCCGTATGCAAAAGTCGAGCCTCGTCCCGATGATGCCCCTAAACGAAATGTCACCTTTGACGAGAACGGCAACATCGTAGTCAAAAATCTTTCTGCGTTCTGGCTGCCCGATGTGAAAATCGTGGAGAATATCGGCGGCACAGAATACACCGTTACAGGCAGCTATGAGGGGACGGAAACCCTCGACAAGAAGCTCCGCCGCATTATGGAGCAGAACGTTGCCGATGATGAATTAGGTATCACGGAGGATGGCGAATGAACAACGACACCTCTTTTGATATAAATACAAATTCCAATCCTGTACAGACAGTTGCCCAACCGAAGGAGGATAACGATATTTTAAGGGCAACCGATAAAATCACAGCACTCTATTGCAGATTGTCCGTAGAGGACACCAAGGAGAAAAACGGCAAAGAGGATTTGTCGAACTCCATCCAGAATCAAAAGGCTATGTTACTCCAATATTCACGGGATCACCGCTTCCCCCAGCCGACATTTTTTATTGATGACGGATACAGTGGTGTGACCTATGACCGCCCAGGCTTTCAGAAAATGCTTGACGAAATCGAAGCCGGTCATGTGGGTACGGTCATTACGAAAGACCTGTCAAGGCTTGGGCGAAACTCTGCTTTGACGGGACTGTATATCAACTACACTTTCCCTCAGAACGATGTCCGCTACATCGCCATCAACGACCACTTTGACAGCATCAACCCCAACAGCACCGACAGTGACATTGCCGGTATCAAAAACTGGTTCAACGAATTTTTTGCCAAAGATACAAGTCGAAAGATTCGTGCGGTGCAAAAAGCAAAGGGCGAGCGAGGAGAGAGATTGACCGTTCATGTGCCGTATGGCTATATGAAGAATCCCGACAATCCGAAAGAATGGATTGTGGACGAAGAAGCTGCACAGGTGGTCAAGAAGATTTTCACACTCTGCATGAATGGGCGTGGACCGAGCCAAATTGCAGATCAGCTTGAAAAGGACAAGATATTCACACCTACCGCATACAAAAACAAACAAGGCGTGAAAACACCGCATACCGAGCCGGAGAACCCTTACCGCTGGCACGAAAGCACCATTGTCAATATTCTTGAACGAAAAGAG
This sequence comes from uncultured Oscillospiraceae bacterium, assembly GCA_934655935.1. Taxonomy (GTDB): domain Bacteria; phylum Bacillota; class Clostridia; order Oscillospirales; family Oscillospiraceae; genus CAG-170. The sequence continues at coordinate 18,401 of CAKUHJ010000026.1, forward strand.
TACATCGGTGCAACGGTCAATTTCAAGACCTATACCAACTCCATCTGGGACAAGAAGCAGAGGGAGAATCCCGAAGAAAATCAAAAGATTTTCTACAACACCCATCCTGTCATCATCGAGCAGGAAGTCTTTGACAAGGTACAGGTAATCCGTCAGCAGCGACACAGGAGAACGGCAACAGGCAAGAGCAGTCCCTTTTCGGGTTTGGTGTTCTGTGCCGACTGCAAGCAGAAGCTCTACTATTCCACCACCAAATACTTTGAAAAGCGACAGGACTTCTTTATCTGTTCCACTCACCGAGCCAACAAGGACAAGTGCAGCGGTCACTACATTCGTGCCGTGGTTCTGGAGGATATGGTCTGGAAACACATGAAGGAAGTTATCTCGTATGTTACCCGATATGAAGCGCATTTTAGGGTGGAAATGGAGCAAAAACTCCGTCTACAGAGCGAGGAAACCATAAGGG
>CAKUHJ010000027.1 GCA_934655935.1 uncultured Oscillospiraceae bacterium
ACACTCGCGCCTCAGCCGCGAACACAAAATTGTATATTCACGCCTGTATGCAATATCATACCAAAAAGCAGAGAAAATTTCAACCTTTTCCCGTCATATTGCAAAAAAAGTTCCTGATCCCGCAGCCGCCGTGCCCTCAAAGGCCGGTCCGGCAGGCTTTATTTTATCACATGGGAAAGGAATTTGCAATTTTCATCCTGTCAAAAATTCATATTGTTTTGTCTTAAAAACTGTGAATTGCCGTCACTCTTCCGTAATATCCAGCAGTGTGAAGCGGTTTTTGCTGGTTTCCAGCAGCCCCTCGTCCCGCATCCGGCCAAGCTCTTTTGAAAGTGCGCTGCGGTCCACATTCAAAAAGTCCGCCAGCTGCTGCCGGTCAAAGGGAATGGAAAAGCTGCGTGCGCCGTGCAGCCGCGCCTGCTGGGACAGATAGGTCAGAAGCCGCGCGCGGAGGCTCTTCGGCGTGGTGCAGAAAATCCGGTCGGAGAGCGCCAGATTTTTTTCCGCCGTCAGCAAAAGGAGCGCGCGCAGAAGCTTCTTCTGCCAGCCTTCGCCGGAAGCGTTCGCATCCAGCAGCCGTCCGAGCTGAAAAAACGCAATTCTGGACGGCTGCGCGGCCACCGCGTCCACCATCAGCACTCTTCCGCAGAGCGCATAGGTCTCGGCGAAGAGCTCCCCCTCCTCCGCGCGGCCAAGAATACTCCGGCTGCCCCAGAGGTCATTGCTTTCAATATTCACCGCGCCCATGAGAACCACGCCGAGCGCGTCGGTCCTTTCCCCGCAGTGAAGCACCGTCTGCCCGCGGGCAAAGCTCTTTTCATAAACTGCGCCGCAGGAAAGCAGCTGCGTGCGCTCCGCTTCGGTAAAATTTTCAAAAATCGAAAGAAATTCCAGCTCCATTCGCGTTTCCTTTTGTGGTTCAGACCACAGACTCAGGGCTTGTTATGTGCTATCATACATCCAGAAAGCAAAGGAGGTCCGGCGTATGATCTTATCCGGCTGTCAGGGAAAGCCGCGCACCCCGGTGATTCTGGAGAAAACCTGTCCGCAGTGCGGCCATGAAATTGAAATGTTCTCCACAGACACACAGGCAACGTGCGAGCACTGTGGCTTTGTGGCCTATAACGACACGCTCAGCTGCGTGCAGTGGTGCAAATACGCCCGCCAGTGCGTGGGCGATGAAATGTATGAGCAGATGATGGAAATCGCCGCGAAGCAGAAGGCCGAGCGCGAGGCAGAGCGGCAGCGCAAGCGAAAGGAGCAGACAACATGAAGCGGAAAATCATCCACATTGACGAAGCGCTCTGCAACGGCTGCGGCGCGTGCGCGCAGGCCTGCCACGAGGGGGCCATCGGCATGGTAAACGGCAAGGCGAAGCTCCTGCGGGAGGACTTCTGCGACGGTCTGGGCGACTGCCTGCCCGCCTGCCCCGCCGGGGCGATCGCCTTTGAAACCCGTGAGGCGCCCGCCTATGACGAGCAGGCCGTGCGCAGGGCCAAGGGCGGCGCGCAGCCCGCAGGCGGCTGTCCGGGCACGCGGCTTCGGACGCTTGCGGCAAGGCAGGACGCCGGCGCGCCGGCACAGGCGGCCGCAGAATCCCGGCTGGCGCAGTGGCCCTGCCAGCTGAAGCTGGTCCCTGCCGGCGCGCCGTATTTTGAGGGCGCGAGGCTTCTCATCGCCGCAGACTGCACAGCCTACGCCTATGCGCGGCTGCACGAGGAATTCATGCGGGGAAAAATCACGCTGATCGGCTGCCCGAAGCTCGACAGTGTGGACTACAGCGAAAAGCTCGGTCAGATTCTGAGCCAGCACGAGATCAAAAGCATCACGCTCGTGCGGATGGAGGTTCCCTGCTGCGGCGGGCTGGAGTTCGCGCTGCAGAACGCACTGCGTGAAAGCGGCCGGCTGATCCCCTGGCAGGTCGTAACCATCTCCATCGACGGAAAAATTCTCGATTGAGGCTGCCATACCGTGCCGATTTTCCGCAGCTTCTATATTTTCATGAGCGCGGCGCTGCACTGGCACAGTAAAAACGACACACTCAGGCGCGGTGCCTTTCCGGGCGCAGACGCACGGCATACCGCAGTCCTTCCGTCCCCGGCAGACGCCGGGGACGGTTATTTTTTCTCAATCGTCAAACTCGACGCCGAGCGCCGCGACCACCGCCGCGCAGCGCGGGCACAGGCCGTGCGCGTCGGACTGCTCGGAATGCATCCAGCAGCGCGGACACTTCTGTCCCTTTGCCTCGCTCACGGCAATCGTCAGTCCCGGGAAATTGCTGCCGGAGCCGACAACCGCGTTCTCTTCCGGCTTCTCACCTGTCACGCAGACGTTCGAAACGATGAAGATTTCCGCCAGGTTCATTCCCTCGACCGCCTTGACCGCCTCGGCCGCCGCAGCGTCCACCGCCGTCAGCGCAACATGCGCCTCCAGGCTCTTGCCGATGCGCTTGTCCGCGCGGGCCGTCTCCAAAACGCCGTTGACGTCGCTGCGGAGCTTGAAGGCCGCGTCCCAGGCCGCCATGCGCGTCTCGTCCAGCGCGTACTGCGGATACGGCTTCGACATCTGGTTGAGCACGACGTTTCTCGGGTCGTCGCCGTCGCGGTGCGGCATCTGCAGCCAGATTTCATCGCAGGTGAAGGCCAGGATCGGCGCGAAGGCCTTGGTCATAGCGTCCAGAATCAGCCAGAGCGCCGTCTGTGCGGCGCGGCGCGGCAGACTGTTCTGCCCGTCGCAGTAAAGATGATCCTTGATGATATCCAGGTAGAGGCTGGAAAGCGTCACGACGCAGAAATCGTTGATTGCGTGCGAGACCGTCAGAAACTCATAATTCTGATAGGCGTTTTCGCACCGGACCAGCAGATCATTGAGCTTTGTCACGGCCCAGCGGTCCAGCTCCGGCATATCCTCCGGGCTGACCAGCTCATTGGGGTTGAAGTCCGTCAGATTGTCCAGGCAGAACTTGGCCGTATTGCGGAACTTCAGATAGTTCTGGCTCAGCTGCTGGAAGATGGTGTCCGAGCAGCGCACATCCACATGATAGTCGGCAGAGCCTGCCCACAGACGGCAGATATCCGCGCCGTACTTCTTGAAGACGTCCGCCGGGTCGACGCCGTTTCCGAGCGACTTGTGCATGGCCTTGCCCTCGCCGTCCACGGTCCAGCCGTGCGTGACGCACTCCTTGAACGGAGCGCCCTTTCCGAACGCGCCGACCGCCGTCAGAAGGCTCGACTGGAACCAGCCGCGATACTGGTCGAGGCCCTCCATATAAACCGTCGCCGGCCAGAAGCCCTGGTCGCGCTGCATGGAGGCATAGTGCGTAGAGCCGGAATCAAACCAGCCGTCCAGCGTGTCGGTCTCCTTTTCAAAATGGCGGCCGCCGCAGTGCGGGCAGGCAAAGCCTTCGGGCACAAGCTCGTCCGCGTCCTTCTCAAACCAGACGTTCGAGCCGTATTCGCCGAAGAGCGCGGAAATCCTTGCAATGGTCTCGTCCGTGCAGATGGGCTTACCGCAGTCTCTGCAGTAGAACACAGGAATCGGCAGGCCCCAGCGGCGCTGGCGGGAGATGCACCAGTCCGTGCGCTCACGGATCATGGCCTTCATACGGTCAATGCCCCACGCAGGAAGCCAGCGGACCTCGTCGCAGGCGGCGCAGGCCTCGTCCTTGAAGGAGTCGACCGAGCAGAACCACTGCGGCGTGGCACGGAAGATGATCGGCTTCTTGCAGCGCCAGCAGTGCGGATAGCTGTGGACAATCTCCTCCGAGGCGAACAGGCTTCCGCTCTGCTTCATATCCGCAAGGATCACCGGGTTTGACTCGTCCACCAGCATGCCGGCATATTTTCCGGCATAGTCAGTATGGCGGCCCTGGTCGTCCACGGGCACCACCATCTCCATGCCGTAGCGGCGGCAGGTCTGATAGTCGTCCGCGCCGAAGCCGGGCGCGGTGTGCACGCAGCCCGTGCCGGAGTCCATCGTGACATAGTCCGCCAGGACCAGTCGGCTCGTCTTCGGCAGGAACGGGTGCTGCGCGAGCATGTTCTCATAGAAGCTGCCCGGATGCGTCTCCACAACAGCATAATGCTCCACGCCGCCGGCGCCCATCACCTTCTGTGTCAGCGCCTCGGCTACAATATACATTTCCCCGTTGTCCTCGTTTTTCACCACCGCATAGCTTTCCGACGGGTTGAGCGCAATGGCAAGGTTGCCGGGCAGCGTCCAGATGGTGGTGGTCCAGATGACGAAGCTCAGCCTGCTCTTATCCAGATGCGGCAGCCTGCCCTGATCGTCCTGCATGGGGAACTTGACGTAGACCGTGGTACACGGATCGTCCTGATATTCGATTTCCGCCTCGGCCAGCGCCGTCTCGTCATGGTAGCACCAGTAGACCGGCTTCAGGCCCTTATAGATATAGCCCTTCTTGTACATCGCGCCGAAGACCTTGACCTCCTCGGCCTCAAAGCCGGGCGACATGGTTTTGTACGGATGCTCCCAGTCGCCGATGACGCCCAGGCGGCGGAAGCCCTCCATCTGCACGTCAATATAATGCTGCGCAAAATCGTGGCAGGCCGAGCGGAAATCTGCGACGGACATTTTCTTGTGGTTGAGCTTGTTCTTTTTGATGATCGCCGATTCGATGGGCATGCCGTGGTTATCCCAGCCGGGAATATATGGCGTATAGTATCCGCGCATCGCCGCAGAGCGGACCATGAAGTCCTTGATGCTCTTGTTGAGTGCGTGGCCCATGTGCAGCGCGCCGTTTGAGAACGGAGGGCCGTCGTGCAGGGAGAACAGGGGCTTGCCCTCGTTCTTCTTCAGCAGCTCGCGATAAAGCTCCATCTCGTTCCAGCGCTTGAGCATATCCGGCTCGCGCTGGGGAAGCCCCGCGCGCATCGGAAAGCCCGACTTGTTCATATTCAGCGTCTTTTTGTATTCCATAATTCCCTCCTGCAAAAAACAAAACGCCCTGAGCAGGCACTCTGCTCAGGGCGGCAATTGACCGCGGTACCACCTGAATTCCCGCGCGCGGCAAAAGCGCGGCGGACGCTCTGTCCCTGTAACGGGAGAACCCGTCCTGACCTAATGGGCCTGAGCCGTTCAGCCGGATGCTCAAAGGAGATATTCAAACAGACCGCGCCGCCGCCTTACACCACCCGGCGGCTCTCTTCGCGCGCAGCGTCCGTTCTACTCGGCCTTATCGCAGCATGTAACCTATTATCACTGATTTTAGCGCGTCTGCGCCGGTTTGTCAACCTTCGCCGGCCGAAGCGGCCGCTTTTTTCACCTTTTCCTGCTGACGCTGCCGGTCAAAGCGGCGGTTGCGGAAATAAATCAGAAGATTTGTGCTCACAGCGAACAGATTGAAGAAATACACGATGAGAACATAGTTGATCCGGTGCGTCAGGATTTTTCCCGCGATGCCGCATACATAGCCGGACATAATGAGCAGAATAAAGGGCAGACTCATCCCCATTGTCGTTCTGGACCGGTAATTGTGTACCACGCTGATCGGCCACGAAAAGCCGAAGCAGAGCAGCATCATGGTTTCCAGCAGATTTCCCATGAAAGCACCCTCCCGCACGATCTTACTTATTCTCCGTTCCGAATTCTAGCGCCATTCGCGCGAAAAAGCAAGTCCCGTGCCCGCGCAAACATTTTTTTGTGAAAAATGCAGAAAATTTGCGTGTTTTCCTCCCGGATAGTTGACTTTTCTACATATTTGCTTTAGAATGAGGATGCATTTGACACAGATGCAGCGAAATATCTGGAGGCTGGAGGTTTTATTTTTTTATGAAAACATCGATCCGTATTCTTGCGCTCGTGATGGCGCTGATGCTGGCGCTGGCGCTTCTCGGCGGCTGCGCGAAGAAGGCTGCCGAGGCCCCCGGGGACGCGCAGCAGACCGAGCAGCCCGCACAGGCCGAAACCCCCGCGGAAACGCCCGAGCAGGAGCAGGAGCCGCAGCCGGAAGAGACGCCGGAGCAGAGCGGCGTCAGCTTTACCGATATGACCGGCCGTGAGATCACGCTGGACAAGCCTGCGGAAAAGCTCGTCGCGCTGACCGCGTCGGACTGCGAAATTCTTTACGCGCTTGGCGCAGGCGACCTGCTTGTCGGCCGCGGCGAATACTGCGACTATCCGGCTGAGGTTCTGGAGGTCGAGTCCGTGCAGTCCGGCTACGAAACCAATCTGGAGCAGATCATCGCCCTGCAGCCGGACGTGCTTCTGATGGCCACCATGGCCCAGACGGAGGAGCAGGTCCAGCAGCTTGAGGACGCCGGCATCCATGTCGTTGTCAGCGACGCGCAGGATATCGAGGGCGTCTACACCGCCATCCGCATGATCGGCACGCTTACCGGCAAGGACGCCGAGGCAGAGGCGCTTTGCACCGGCATGCAGGATACGTTCCGCACGCTCTCCGAGAAGGCTGCGGGCGACGGCACGAAGACCGTTTACTTTGAGGTCTCTCCCCTGCAGTATGGTCTGTGGACCGCCGGCAGCGGCACGTTCATGAATGAGATTGCAGCCATGCTGGGTCTTATGAACTGCTTCGACGACGTGACCGGCTGGGCCGAGATTTCCGAAGAGCAGGTGCTCGCGCGCAATCCCGATTACATTGTGACTATCTCCATGTACTACGGCGAGGGCCCGACCCCGGTGGAGGAGATCGAGAGCCGGACCGGCTGGGAAAACGTCACGGCTGTCCGGGATGGCAAGATTCTGAATCTGGACGATAATTCCCTCTCCCGTCCGTCCCAGCGGCTGGCGGACGGCGCACAGGCCCTTTACGATTTCGTCTACGGCGAATAAGCCGGTTCACATACCATATCAGGAGCGCCGGAGTTCTGGCGCTCCTTTTTGCAAAAAAGGAGAACCATTATGAAAACCCGAAGCGGACACTTCCATCTTTGGGAATATCTGCTCTTTTCCGCCGCAGCGTTTGCGGCGATGCTGCTTTGCATCTGTCTTGGGAGCGTGGACCTGCCGCTTTCCGATACGCTTGCGGTCCTGCGGGCCATGCTGGGCGGCGGCGCGCTTCCCGATACGCTTGCCGCGTCCATCGTTCCGACCGTCCGCCTGCCGCGCGTTCTGTGCGTGGCGCTGACCGGGGCGTCGCTGAGCCTTGCGGGCGCGGCGATGCAGGGGCTGCTGAAAAACCCGCTTGCAGACGGCTCCACGCTCGGCGTCTCGTCCGGCGCGGCGCTGGGCGCGGTGCTGGCCATCGCCTTCGGCTTTTCCCTGCCCGGCTTTTCCCTGCCCGGCTTTTCCTTTGCCGGGACGACGGTGGCGGCCATTGTGTTCGCCTTCGGATCGCTGCTGGTCATCCTGGGGCTTTCCTACAAGCTTGACCGCTCACTGTCCACAAACACAATTATTCTCATCGGCGTGATTTTTTCCATGTTTGTCTCAAGCCTGATGAGCATTGTCATCACCTTCGCCGCCGATAAGCTCCAGCAGATCACCTTCTGGACCATGGGAAGCCTGCGCGGCAGCAGCCTGCAGAACGCGGCCATGCTGGCCGTGAGCCTGCTGGTATGCGGCGCGGTGATTTTCCTCCACGCGGAAATTCTCAACGCCTTTGCCGTCGGCGAGGAAAACGCGCGCCACGTCGGCGTCAATGTCCGCAGGGCGAAGCTGGTGCTTCTGATCGCGGTTTCGGTGCTCATCGGCGTCTGCGTCTCCATCGGCGGCTCCATCGGCTTTGTAGGCCTTGTAACGCCGCATATGACGCGGCTGCTCGTCGGTCCGAACCATAAGCGCCTGCTGCCGGCCAGCTTCTTTGGCGGCGCAATTTTCCTGATGCTCTGCGACCTCGTCTGCCGGGTGCTGCTGCGGCCGCTGGAGCTGCCCATCGGCGTGGTCACCAGTCTGGTCGGCGCGGTGGTTTTTGTCTTCATCTTCTACCGCAGCAGAAAGGAGGCCTGAGCATGCTGGAGGTTCAGGATCTGTGCGTACAATTCGGCAGCGCCCGTATTGTCGATCACATCAGCTTTTCCGTGCAGCCCGGGCAGTGGCTGATGATTGTCGGGCCGAACGGCGCCGGAAAATCCACGCTTCTGTCCGCCCTGACGCAGGGCACGGCCTACACGGGCGAGGTTCTGCTTGAGGGCAGGCCCGTACGCGCGATGAAAAGCGCGGAGCGCGCAAGAAGCATCGGCGTGCTTGCCCAGAATCACTTCGTCGGCTACGGCTTCACCGTGGAGGAGGTCGTGCGGCTTGGCCGCTTCAGCTATGCCTCCCGGCTCTTTTCCCGGGAGGAAAACGACGATTCTGCTATGGTGGAGGACGCGCTTACGCGCACCGGCCTGCGCGAAAAGCGCGCGCAGTCCGTGCTGACGCTCTCCGGCGGCGAGCTGCAGAGAACCTTCCTTGCGCAGGTTCTGGCGCAGAACCCGCGGCTTCTTCTGCTGGACGAGCCGACGAACCATCTCGATCTCATCTATCAGAAGCAGATCTTCGCCCTCATCGGCGACTGGCTGAAAACGCCGGGGCGGGCGGTCGTCAGCGTTGTGCACGACCTTTCGCTTGCGCGCGCGTTCGGCACGCACGCTCTTGTCATCGACCACGGAAGGCTTGCCGCGCAGGGCCCGGCCCGCGACGTTCTGACCGGGCAGACGCTCAACCCCATCTACGGCATGGACGTCCCGGCCTGGCTGCGCGGCCTGCTTTCGCAATGGGAGGAGCTGCCATGCTGATTCTTCTGACCGGCGGCTCGGCCTGCGGAAAGAGCAGCTTTGCAGAAAGCCTGTGCGTCCGCTTCCCCGCCCCGCGCTACTATCTTGCGGCCATGCAGCCCTTCGGCCCCGGCAGCGCGGAAAAAATCGCCCGGCACCGGCAGATGCGCGCCGGAAAGGGCTTTGAGACCATCGAGCGCTACACCGATTACGCCGCGCTCCGCCTGCCGCAGCGCGGAACGGCGCTTCTGGAGTGCATCTGCAATCTGACGGCCAACGAGATGTTTGACGCCGAAGGCCGGGTCCGTGACCCGGCTGCGGCTGTGCTTTCCGGCGTCGATCGCCTGCGGGCGCAGTGCGAAAACCTGGTGATCATTACAAACGAGGTCGGAAGCGAGCTGGAAAACTACGCCGAAGGCACGCGCGCCTATCTTCGCGCACTCGGCGCAATCAACCGCAGCCTCGCCGCGCGGGCCGACTGTGTCTGCGAGCTGGTGTGCGGAATCCCCATTGTTCTGAAAGGAGCGCTGCCGGAATGATTCTGGATTGGTTTCGGTCCGTTGTGATGGCCTTTTCCATGTTTTCTGTCCTGCCGACGCCGCGCATCGCCTGGAAAAAGGAAAACATGCGCTACATGCTCTGCGCGCTGCCGCTGGTCGGCGTACTCATCGGCGCGGCGGCGCTCGGCTGGTTTTATCTGGCGCAGGCGCTGGAGCTCGGCACGGTCCTGTACGCCGCGGGGCTGACGCTTCTGCCGCTGGGCCTGTCCGGCGGCATTCACCTGGACGGCTTCTGCGACACGGCGGACGCGCGCGCAAGCTGCGCGGAGCCCGCGCGCAGGCGCGAAATTCTCAAGGACTCGCACACGGGCGCGTTCGCGCTGATTCACCTGTGCGTGTATCTGCTGGCCTACCTTGCGCTGTGCACGGAGCTTTCCCGCTCGGCACACAGCGCTCTGCTGCTCGGCCTTTCGCATGTGCTTGCGCGGGTGCTGGGCGGCGCAGCCAGCGCGCTTCTGCCCTCCGCGGGCGAGGGACTGCAGTCCACGTTCCGAAGCGCCGCCTCCCGCCGCTCCGGCCTTACGTTTGCGCTCTGGCTGCTTGCGTGCCTTGCGGCGGCGCTGGCGCTTCGCCCCGCAGCCGTTCCGGCCGCCGCAATCGCCTGCGCGGCATGCTTTTTCCGGCTGCGGCACATCGCACGGCGGGAATTCGGCGGCATGTCCGGCGACCTTGCGGGCTATCTGATCACCAGCTCGGCTCTGTGGCTGCTGGCAGGACTTGTCATAACGGAAAAGGTGGTGCTTTTATGCTTCTGATTGTAGGCGGCGAGGCCTCCGGAAAGCGGAGCTTCGCCGAATCCCTCGGCTACCGGCCGGAGGAAATGGCCTGCGCGCTGACCGGCGCGCAGCGCGTGGTATACGGCGCGCACACGCTCGTTTCCACGCAGGAGGACGTGCTTCCCGCCCTTGCGGCGCTCCGCACGCGCGAGGTCGTCATTATGAATGAGGTCGGAAGCGGCGTGATTCCCGCCGTCCGCGCGCTGACGGTGCAGCGGGAGGCGGCAGGCCGGCTTTCGGTGCTGCTTGCGAGGGAGGCCGACTGCGTGGTGCGCATGGTCTGCGGCCTGCCGGTGCTTCTGAAGGGGACGCTTCCATGCAGATAACGCTCGTCCGCCACGCGCAGACCCCCGGAAACGCCCTCCGGCGCTACATCGGCTCGACGGACGAGCCGCTTAGCGAGGCCGGCCTTCTTGCCGCGCGCGCCTGCGGCGCGGACCGGAGCGTCCGCCGCGTCTTCGTCACGCCGCTGCAGCGGACCGCGCAGACCGCGGCCCTGCTGTTTCCCGCGGCAGAGCAGATTATCCTGCCGGCCCTGCGGGAGATGGACTTTGGCCTCTTTGAGGGCAAGAACGCAGACGAGCTCTCCGCCTCCGCCGCCTACCGCGCATGGGTGGACGGCCTGTGCGAGGGCCCCTGCCCCGGCGGCGAGAGCCGCGCGGCGTTCACCGCCCGCGTTCTGGAGGGCTTTACCGCCGCAGTGACAGAGCTTCTCGCCGAGAAAGAAGAGGCCGCCGTCTTTGTGGTGCACGGCGGGACGATTATGGCCATTCTGTCCGGGCTGGCGCGCCCGGCGCTTTCCTACTTTTCCTGCGCCGTCGGAAACTGCGCCCGCGTCGCCTGCCGGACCGCCCCGGGCGAAGGGGCACTTCCCTTCACGCTCTGCGGCGTGCGCCTTCCGGCTGCGCGCTGACCGGCCGAGCGCATAAAATCGCCCTCCGGGATGGACAAAGCCGTCCTCCCGGAGGGCGATTTCTGTCTGAACGGGCGCCGGCCCGCTTACGCGTCGAAGCCTGCGCGCCGGATCATGCGCTGCATGTGCACCTGCGCCTCGGCCATAATCCTTTCCTCATCAAGCGTCAGGACCTCGCGGTTTTTCATGACGAGCCTTCCGTTGATGATCGAGTCGGTGATATCGCTTGCGGCCGCACACTCGACAATCGTATTGACCGGCTTCTGCGAGGGATACAGATGCGGCTGGTCCAGCTTCATCAGAATCACGTCCGCCGTCCGCCCCTCGGAAACCTCGCCCAGCTCGTCCGCGTGGCCGATGGCCGCGGCAGAGCCGGACACCGCCATTTTCAGAAGCTCCGCGCACGGAAGAATCACAGGGTCAAACGAGGCCAGGCCCCAATAGGCCTGCGTGATATAGCGCAGAACCCGCATCTCATCCAGAAGGCTCATGCTGGAGCTGCACGCGCCGTCGCTGCCGAGGCCGACGATCCCGCCGTTGGCGAGAATTTCCGGCGTTTTCGGGAAGCCGTGGTTGGAGGCGTTGCTGCGCGGGCAGTGGATGATGTTGACATGGTTTTTGCACAGGAGCTGGATGTCCTCGCTCGAGAGCATCACGTTGTGGGCCGTCACCAGGCGGCTGTTCAGAAGTCCCTTCTTCGCGAGGAAGGCGGCCGGCCGCAGCTTGTAATGCTGCAGGCAGTAGCTGACCTCGTCGCGGTGCTCACACAGATGCATATGCACGCCGGTATTGCGGCGGGTCGCCTCGTCGTTGACCATATCGATCAGCTCCGGGCTGCAGGTCATCAGCTGCCGCAGGGCGAAGAAAACGTCAATCCGGCCCTCGCCCGCGCCCTGATAGGCATTGTAGAGGTCGATCGTGTGCGCGATGGCCTCGGCCGCCGTCTCCTTCATCGCGCCGACGATGGCGTTGCCCGTATCCATGGTGGACTTTGCGATGGCCGCGCGCATACCGGAGGCCAGGACCGCCTCAATGGCGCGGTCCATGTGCACGCCGCCGCTGTCCAGAAAGCCGGTTGTACCGCTCTTGATCATCTCCAGGCAGGCAAGCTGCGTGCTGATATAGGTGTCCTCCGGCTCCAGACGGCTTTCAAACGGCACAAGAAAGCGCGTCCAGACCATGGGGTATTCGTCGTTCGTGCGTCCGCGGAGCAGGTGCTGGCAGACGTGCACATGGCCGTCGATGAAGCCGGGCAGCATCAGCTTCCCGCTGCCGTCCAGCACGCTCTGCGGCGCATAGGCATCCAGAAGCGCCTGCGTGGGGCCGATTTTCTCGATTTTCGTTCCGTCGATGGCAACCGAGCAGAGCTCCGAAAGCTGCATATCCGGCTTCAGAATCCGGCAGTCCCTTACAAGAATCTCACATTTTTTCATTTGTCCTGTCCCCCTGCCGCAATCAGATCACGTGCGTCAGCTTGAGAACAAGATCCGCAATCAGCGCGGAGAAGAAGAAGGTTCCTGCGATGACCAGCACAGAGACCAGAATGTACTTCCAGCCCTGCTTGGTGAATTCCTTGAAGTCCTTGCCGATGGAAATACCGGCAAAGCAGCCCAGCGCCGTCGCGGGCGCCATGAAGTTGACCTTGAAGGCAATCTCGGTCAGTTTCTCGGCAAAGGGGTTCAGGGGCGAGCCCAGAAGCAGACCGAACAGTGCCACGAACAACAGTGACGGAAGCTTTACCCAGCGGCTGAGGAACTTGTTGAACGTCAGGCCGGCCAGGCCGATCAGGCTCAGGACAAATACGCCCAGCGCGGATTCCCAGACGCCCATGCCGTAGCCGACTACGTTGGACAGGATGATCAGCAGGGAGGCCAGAATCATCAGCGCCGCCTGCGAAACAAGAAATTTCTTAACCATGGCTCTCCTCCTTCTGCGCGTCCAGCTTCTTCTGAATGGCGGCTTCCTCCGCCTCGTAAACCTTCCGGTTGAGGACCGGGCCGAGCTTATGATAGAGCCAGGTCGTCATGGGAATGCCGATAAACGTACCAAGATACACGCCGTCCACGCCGGTCAGCACGTCGCTGGTCGAGCCGTAGAGCATGATTTCCTCCGCAAATTCCGGGAAAAGGTTCGCAAGCGAGCCGGCGGCCGCCGTCATCATGGAGCCGCTTCCGACGCCGGAGGCCATGCCGAGCGCATACGGATGGAACCAGCCGGTCGAGGCAATGATGCTTGCAAACAGGCTCATGAACACCGCGCCGATGATCGAGCCGATGATATAAACGGAAAACGTACCGTAGGTCTCCGGCGCATCCGCGCCCCAGACGTCGTTGGAGAGGGCGAGGTTGCCGTCACGGTTGATGGAATACGTCGCGCCGATGGACTGCCGGCCAAGACCGAGCAGAATCGCAACCGGCAGGGACAGGCACACCGTCCCGAGGTTTCCGAGCTCCTGCAGCAGAAGCGCCGGTCCGACCGACAGCAGCTTCTGCAGATTCGCGCCCGCGTTCAGGCCCATACGGGCCATAAACGGAGCAATGACAACCAGCACGAGATTCCCCGCGTCTGCGCATTCCTCCGTTTTGAACAGCTTCAGGATTTCCGGGCCCAGCAGGCCGCCGATTACGGTTGCAATGACCATCGGGAAAATGACAAGGCTGCCGATGCCGATGCTGATAGACTGTGTCCCGATGGTATCCACAATCACCGCAATGACAACCGCAGCCAGAAAGATTTTCCAATAGCGCCTGCAGAAATTCTTGACTCCCTCCATGCTTTTTCCTCCGTACTCTTTTTTCTTGCGGCAGGAAGCCCGCCGCGAGGATAGAGTAGCACATTTTCCCTGCGTGCAGAAGTCACCGAAACCTGTTGGTCTGCCCTACAAAAACATGAAGCCCATAAAAAAATGTCCGGCCCTCCATCAGAAAATTGTTGACCAGCTGTGCGTCTGCATGGCCTCCGTCTTCAGCTCCTCCAGAAACCGCTGGGTAATTGCGTTCGGGCGGAACTGATTGCGGCAGATCCAGCCGATCAGGATATCGTCCCCGTCCGCAATCGGGCGCACCAGGATTTCCCGGTACGCCGGGTCCTTCGGGCGGTAGCCGCTGCCGATCAGAAATGCATGCATGCTCCGCATCAGGGCATATGCGCACGCGCGGTCGCCCACGCCGATCTTTCTGGTAAAGCGCAGAATCGAGGAGGAGTGAATCGGATTGGAGCCGCCGAAGTAGTCATACGTCAGGCAGGGATAATCCTGAAGGTCGTCGTACCGGATGGAGGAAAGCTCCGCCAGCGGGCTGCTGCTGTGGAAGATGGCGTTCGTCTTCTCGGTATACAAGGGCTGAAAGACCAGGTCCCTCTGCTCAATTTCCATCATGGCATTTTTCTGGAACGGTGCCGTCAGGAAGAGGATGCCGAGGTCCGCGCGCCCGCTCCTGACAGACTCATAGATTTCCGACGTGCAGCACTCGACATAATTGAAGCGGAAATATTCCGAGCGCTCCGCCGCAATGACCTTTTCAAATGCGTCGAAGCCGCACACATGATGCTGCGCCGCGACGCTCAGGCCCTCTGACTTATGCACGTCCTTCGCGTAGCTCTTATCCAGCATTTCCATCTGCTTTGTGATCACCCGCAGGCCGGACAGCAGGTCCCTGCCGTCCTCGGTCAGGCAGACGCCCTTCGCCGTTCGGACAAAGGCCTGTACGCCGTAGTGCGATTCGATATCGCGGATGGCGCTGGAGATGCTCGACTGCGCGACGTACATCTGCTTCGCCGTTTCGCTGATGGAGCCAAGCTCCGCCGCGGCAATAAAATACCTGATTTGCTGGAATGTCATATCTGCGTTTCCTCCGCACGTGGTTTCAAGCGTTTTTCAGTATAAAACCGGCCCCGGGCTTTCACAGAAAACCCGGGGCCGGAGACGTCAAACTCAGATGTCCAGCGGGTCCATGCTCAGAACCGGATGGCCAACCTCGGACAGGAAGGTCATCAGCTCTTCGGGATCGCCGTTCGGGCAGTTGGTCTCGTCGGCAACCATGTCGGCGAAGTTCTCGATGCCGTACAGATCCTTGGCAGTCTCGTTGAGCTTGTCATGAATCTGATCCTTGAGCTCCTTCGGCAGCCATACCAGACGGCCCACGCCGCCCTCGGCCTTCAGGAACTTATGGGAGGCGATGTAGTGCTTGCCGTGGCCCATGAAGCCAGGCGTCTGCACGCCGCCGCCGGTCATGGAGGCCATTTCGGAGAAGGTCATGCCGAGCGGAGTGATGCCGGCATATTCACGGCAGGTGATGACGACGCCCATCGAGCACGGCTCAATGCCGCAGATGCATTCGAAGCAGCCGCAGGAGGTCATCGGGTCCTCCAGCAGGGAGTAGAGCGTAACATGCTCCAGAGCGCCGTGCGAATACTCGGCAACCGCCTCGTCGACGTCCTCGTAGCGGCCGACGCGTTCGTCCAGGCAGCGCTCCTTGGTCACGACCTGGCAGGGGCCCTGCGGGTCGAGCTCGTTGGTCGCCTTTGCATCCAGCCAGGACACTGCGCCGCAGAGGCCCAGACGCTCGGGGGTAACAATGCAGACATGGCTCGGCGAGAAGGCCTGGCACATGATGCAGGAATAGAACACGGGAACGGATTCGTCCGTCATGGTCTTCAGGCGCTCGTCACGGGCGTCAAAGACCTCGTTGGCATGCTTGCGCAGCGCTGCGTTCGCCTCGTCGCCGACGACAATGCGGACCTGGCACTTGTCGACGACCGTGTCAAACTCGGACTTGATCTTGGCATACAGAACCTCGCCGATGTGGCGGAAGCGGAAGCCTGCCTCGAAGTCCGCCTTGCTGATACGCACGCGGATCATATCGCGCTGGCCGGTGTGCATCAGGCCCTCCACGCAGTTGAGGAAGGAGTGAATCTTCCGCTCGAAGACCGGCTCAAAGTCGGGCTGCATGCCCTTGCCGGCGACCTCGACGGTGTAGCTGAGGGAGATCTTGGAGCCGCATTCCAGCTCGTCGAGCTCGGGGCCGACAACCTCGATCCTGTGGTCCTCGACCTCGGAGGCATCCTTGGTGGTGACCAGCTCGAAGCAGTCCTTTCTCGAACC
Source organism: uncultured Oscillospiraceae bacterium (assembly GCA_934655935.1). Lineage (GTDB taxonomy): Bacteria > Bacillota > Clostridia > Oscillospirales > Oscillospiraceae > CAG-170. Next base: position 16,026 of record CAKUHJ010000027.1, read on the forward strand.
GTCGATTTCAATCTGCATGTCGCCCTTACGGATGATTTCGCCCTCGAATGCGGAGGAGAAGGAGACAGGGATATCAATCTTCGTGATCTTCAGCTTGATGCCGCGGGCCTCGATGGAGGTGTCGATCCAGTCCTTGGTGTCGTCATAGATGATCAGGGACTTGGGCACGGCCCACATGTCGTCGTGATCGTTGGTGATAACGGGGAAGCCCAGCTTGATGGCGCCGGCGCCGCAGGCGACGGTGATGTCGTTGACGGGCTTATAAGCGTTGACAAACGCGTTGATGCGGTCGAAGGTGTAGGTGTGGAAGCCCTCGACGTCGCCGGGCTGCACGTTGCCGAAAATCATCGCGGCGCGCACAACCAGGGAAATGACATGGCCGACCGACCAGATCTCCTCGCCCACGGGAACCACACGAACCGGGAAGCCCATGGAAACGCCCATCTCAACGGCCTGCTCGATGATGCCGCCGATCAGGAACACGAAAATGCCGCGGGACTGATAGCCCTTGATGGTCTCAACGGCCTCTTCCTTGGACGGGGCCGGACCGATCATGACGACGAAGCCGGGGATATCGCCGGTCACCAGCGGAACGCCGAGCTCACGCACTTCCGCGTCGGTGAAGTGGCCGTGATAGTTCGTGCCCTCGTAGGGCGCAGCAGTCTTGACATACTTGCAGGCCTCGATCATCTCAGCGGCGATGGCCGTGCCGACGCCGGACTGGAAGATGGAGTGGGTGCGCGGCTCGCGGAGCATCATGGCCTTGACGTCGGCCAGAGCGTCCTGCAGTTCGCCCGTGGTGGTGACCTTCTTGCCGATGTAGGCATAGATGCAGGCCAGGAAATACGCCGTGGAGGGCATGCTCAGCGCGGCGTCGCGGCCAACCTCGGCCACGATTTTATTGACCTCTTCCTCGGCCTTGGCGAACATCTCGTCAGAGCCGGCGAAGACGCGATCAAACAAAGTCTTCATTCTGGTTTCATTCCTTTCAGATTCGTTCTTGATCGATGCGAGCCTTGATGGCGCGGATTTCCTCCAGCGCGCGGGGGCTCAGATCGTAGGGAGAAAGGCCTTTGCGGTCGGCGTCGATGACGTCGGTATCGTAGCTGATAAAGCCAAGCAGATCCTCGGGCGGGATGCGGCTTCTGATAAAGTCGCGGTCGGAATCGTCGCGGACCTTATTGGCCACCACGCGCACGCGCGTGACGCCGATGTCCTGCGCGAGCTGCTTGATGCGCACATAGGTCTGCACGCTTCTCGCACCGGGCTCGATGACGACGATGAACTGATCCATCATGCTGGCCGTGCCGCGGCCCAGGTGCTCGAGTCCCGCCTCCATATCCATAATCACGACGTCGTCCTTCCGCAGGGCCAGACTCATGAGAATGGACTTGAGCATCACATGCTCGGGGCAGACGCAGCCGGAGCCGCCCGTGTCGACCGTGCCCATCACCAGAAGCTTCACGCCGTTGACCTCTTTTGCCAAGGCGTCCGGCAGGTCGGAAACCTGCGGGTTGAGCTTGAAGAAGCTGTTCTGCTCGTTCGCGCCGGTGCGCTGCTTGGCAAGCTCCTTCATTTTGGACACGGGAACGATGGAATTGACCTCCTCCTCGCTCATGCCGAGCGCCAGGCCGAGATTTGCATCCGGGTCGACGTCGGCGGCCAGAACGGTGCGTCCCTCGTCGGCGTAGAGCCGCGCGAGCGTGGAGGCCAGCGTCGTCTTGCCGACGCCGCCCTTGCCGGTAATCGCTGCTTTCATAAAAGACCTTCCAGTTTCGCTAAACTCAGATGCCCAGCGCCGCGCGCTTGGCCTCGATGGACTCGATCATGCGGTCGCCCAGCTTTTCGATGTCCTTTTCCACAACGAAGTGCGCCTCGACCCACTCCTGGCAGCCGGTCTGACCCTGCAGAAGCTCGGTGATTTCGCTCGAGCCCTTGGAGTAGGGATCGACGCCGAGATAGGTCTCAATGCCGGTGGCAACCACATAGTTGCCGATGGACACGGCCTTCTCGCTCATCCACTCGGGCGCGCAGCCGCACAGCGGAATCTGGGAAATGTTGATGCCCCAGTCGTTGGCCAGGTCGGAGGCGAGAATCATCATACGGGAGATATCCACGCAGGAGCCCATGTGCAGGACCGGCGGAATGCCGACGAGCTTGCAGACTCTGCGCAGGCCCTCGCCGCAGTATTCCGCGGCGCTCAGGTCCATGAGGCCGGCCTTTGCCGCCGCCTGTGCGGAGCAGCCGGAGACGATGACGATGATATCGTTCTTGAGGAGCTTCTTCATAAGCTCGATGTGCGCGGTATCGGGACGAACCTTGGGGTTGTTGCAGCCGACCATGGCCACAGCGCCGCGCAGAACGCCGGCCTTGACGACGTCCGCCAGAGGCTTGAGGGTGCCCAGCGCGTCCACATGGGAGTTGCACACGCCGTCAAGCTCCTTCTTGATGGCCTCGACGGAGTAGCCCACGCGGGCCTTGGTCTTGAGCTGGGGAATGTTGACCAGCTCGGGCTTGCGGTTTTTGAAGTTTTCAACCGCCATCCGGATGATCGCCTTGGCGTTGTCCGCCGCGGTATCCTCATGGAACTCGATGAAATCGGAGTCCGGCATGCGGGCGATGG
>CAKUHJ010000028.1 GCA_934655935.1 uncultured Oscillospiraceae bacterium
AGGGGGCAAAAAGCCCCCTTCGCGTTCAATCAAGCGGTTTTCTGAACTTTTTGAAGTTCAGAAAACCGGACGCAGCGGGGCGAAAAGACTTTTTCGACACGCTGGGGCGCTGCAGCCGCAGCGCCCCTGTTTTTTTAATCCTCCCGTGTGCCGTCGCCGGCGCGCTCGCAGAAGCGCGCATGGAACGACGCCGGCTCACCCGCAGCGTCCAGATGGGAGAGGTCTCCGAAGCGGGACATCCGGAACACGGCCGTTCCGCGCCTGCGTTCCTCGGTGGAAAGCACCGTCACGCTGCTCGGAAGCGCAACGGTGTGATGCCAGAGCACAACCGGCGAGCAGTCCAGGAGTCTTGACAGCAGTACGCTCTCCAGCCCGAAATGGCAGAACAGAAGAATGTTCTCGCAGTTTGGTCGCTCCACGCGGTAAACATGCCCGTCGCGGACATAGCCGTGCGCGGCGAGCAGCGCGTCAAGGCCTGCAATCACACGGTCATAGGCCTCGCCGACGCCGGTATCACGGTAGACCGGCGCCTCGCGCCAGCCCTCCGGATCATAATACTGCGGCTCCTCCGCCCAGGTCTGCGGCAGAAGATCCCAGCCGATTCCAACCGGCTGGACGTCTCCGGCCAGCCGGTAGCCCTGGTCAAACTCGCGCAGCCAGCCAAGCGTCTGCGCCTGCGCCTGCGTCTTCTCCAGCAGAAGCGACGCCGTCGCCTGCGCGCGGCCAAGCGGGGAAACGTAGATCTGCGCATCTGGAATTTTCGCAAGCCGCGGCGCAAGCAGAGCCGCCTCGCGCCAGCCCTTTTCGGTCAGGGAATCGCAGGAATAGTCCGGCTCTGCGTGCCGGATGATATATAGATTCATTGCGGCGCCTCCTGTGTCCGTCTCTGCTCGTCCAGAAGCGCGCGGGCCTGCCGGAGCGAGCACGATTTTTCGCGGGCAATGCGCGCCAGATCCTCAAATTCCGGCTTTTCGCGCGCCACGCCCCAGCCCGAGGCTTCTTTGATCCGGACTGGACCGGACTGCGTCTGCACCTGCGCCGTGCGCCGCTCCAGTACGGCGCGCGTAAGGCTCTGCACACGGACGCCAAGCGTCGTCGTGTACCGGAACATCCGCTCAGTCAGCGCCTGGCGCGTTTTTTCCGTACACAGGCAGCTGAGCATCACGCCCGGGCGGGATTTTTTCATGCCGATGGGCGTCGTCCAGACGTCCAGCGCGCCGCCGGCCAGCAGCTGCTCCATTGCAAAGCCCAGCTCCTCCGGCGTCATATCGTCCAGATTGCAGGCCAGGGTGAACACCGTTTCCTCCTCCGCCTGCGTCCGGCCCAGCACCGCACGGACACAGTTGGCCGCCTCAAAATCCCGGCTTCCCGTTCCATATCCGATTTTTTCCGGAATCATCTGCGGCATGGGGCCGAAGGCGTCGGCAAAACGGCGCACAAGGGCCGCGCCGGTCGGCGTGCAGAGCTCGCCCCGGATGCTTCCGCCATAGATGGGCACACCCGTAAGCAGCAGCGCCGTCGCCGGCGCCGGCACGGGCAGAAGGCCGTGCGCGCAGCGCACCTGCCCGCTTCCCACATGCACCGGGGAGCAGACGATTTTTTCCGGCGCGAGCATGAACATCAGCAGGCACACGCCCGCGACGTCCGCGAGCGCATCCAGTGAACCGACCTCGTGAAAATGAATCTGATCGACGGGCCTGCCGTGAACGCGGCTTTCCGCTTCTGCAATGGAATGGTAGACCGCGCGGATATCCGCGCGTACCGCCTCCGGCAGGGGAAGCGCTGCGATTCTCTGCTCCAGACCGGAAAGGTCCGTATGCGCATGGTGATGGTGCGCATGCGCCCCGCCGTCCGCCTCTTGGGCGTGCTCCTCCTGTCCGCGCACAAGTACGCGCATGTGAGTCCCGCGGATTCCGCACTTTTCGTCCGGCTCCGCCTCCAGGCGGATTCCGGGCAGCCCGAGCGCGTTCATGGTCTGCAGAAAGCGCGCCTGCGCCTGCCGGTCCAGCAGCTCCCAGAGCGCCGCCATCAGCATATCGCCCGCCGCGCCCATGGCGCAGTCCAGATATAAAATTTTCATGCATCTACCCCCAGATGATTGATCATGCTCGCAAGATATCCCGCGCCGAAGCCGTTGTCGATGTTGACGACGCTCACGCCGCTTGCGCACGAGTTGAGCATGGACAGAAGCGCCGCCACGCCGCCGAAGCTTGCCCCATAGCCGACGCTGGTCGGTACGGCGATAACCGGGCAGCAGACCAGCCCCCCTATGACGCTTGCAAGCGCGCCCTCCATTCCGGCCACGGCCACAACCGCCCTGGCCGACATCAGCTCCTGCGCGTGCGCCAGCAGCCGGTGCAGCCCGGAAACGCCGACGTCGTAGAGCCGGATCACACGGTTCCCGTGCGCCTGCGCCGTCAGGGCCGCCTCCTCCGCGACAGGAATATCCGACGTGCCGCCTGTCGCGACCACGATGTTTCCCACGCCGTCCGGCTCCGGCAGCGTCCCGGCGATGGCGATGCGCGCCGCGTCATAGTAGGACAGCGGCAGCGTTTTTTGTACCTCCGCCGCGCTCTGCGCGCTCAGGCGGGTAATCAGGACCGTCTGCACGCCGCGCGCGCGCATGGCAGAGGCGACGCCCGCAATCTGCTCCGGCGTTTTTCCCGCGCCGTAAATCACCTCCGCCGCACCCTGCCGGATGCCGCGGTGAAAATCCACCTTTGCGTAGCCAAGGTCCTCGAAGGGCTCCAGCCGCAGCTTTAAAAGCGCCTCGTCCACGCCGAGCGTCCCGGCCCGGACCTGCTCAAGAACTCCTCTTGCCGCCTCGTTCATCCCCGCACCTCCAGATCCAGAAGTACCTCCGGATAGTATTTCTTCAGCTCCGCGAGAATTTCCTCCCGCTGCTCCAGGAAGGGGCCCAGGTCCTGCCTGCGCAGCTGCAGCCTTGCTGCGCCATGCCAGAGCCGGACCCGAAAGTCCGAAAAGCCGCGGGAAAACAGCCACTTCTCCGCCGCTTCCGTCGCAGCGAGCTTTTCTTCTGTAATCGGCTCGCCGGACGGGATTCTTGTCGCCAGGCAGGCATAGGCGGGCTTGTCCCACGTAAAAAGGCCGGCCTCGCGCGAGCGCCTGCGGATTTCGGCCTTATCCAGCCCGCACTCCCGCAGCGGCGAGCGGACCGAAAGCTCCCGCAGCGCCCGCATGCCAGGGCGGTCCGCCGCATCGTCGGAGGCGTTGGTCCCGTCCAGAATCAGCGTATACCCGTCCTCCGCCGCGCGCGCGGAAAGCGCGCCGAAGAGCCTTCTTTTGCAGAAATAGCAGCGGTCTGCCGGATTTGCAGTCACGTCCGCATCCGCCAGCACATCCAGCTCCACCACCGTCATCGGAATGCCGAGCGATTGGCAAAGACGTCCGGCGTCTTCAAACTCAAACTGCGGCTGAAAGGCCGTATGAATATAATAAGGCCGAACCTGCGCGCCGCAGGCATGCGCAGCATACAGCAGATACGAGGAATCCACGCCGCCGGAAAACGCCAGCGCGGCGCGCGGATTCGCCTCAAAAAATTCCTTCAGCGTCATCGTTTTCTGCCCTCCGTTGCGTCAGCTGACGCTTTTTTCGTTTTATTATAGCATACACCCGGACAAAATTGAACCTTGTCCGGGTGTGAATTGCGGCTGCGTTCCTTTATTTTTTCCCGTTCAGGACGGCGATGCTGCCCCGGAAGCCCACCTCAAGATCCAGGGCCTTCGCGATATCGCGCACCTTAACATAGTTCGTGCCGTCCTTCAGAATGCGCTCCACGGGCACCTCCTTACCGTTTACGATCATCTTGCTCTTCTCAACCACTTCATGATCAAACCTTTCCAAGAATTTTTCCCACTGCCAGTTGCCGGTCGTGTGGTAGTAGCTGTTTGTGTCGTCCCCGACAAACGGTCTCGGGCACAGCTTGCCGGACACGTCGTAGTGCCGGAGGATGTTGCCTGCCGGGATTTTATACTGCTTCATGAGCCGCCGGATGAGCCATTCGGCGTTGTCCAGCGCCCGCTTGTCGAAGAACCAGTCCGCATCGCAGGCAGCAATCCGCTTGGGGTTCAGCTTCCTCGGGCGGATCTCAATGCCGATGGAATTCCAGTTCCGGCAGACCGGGTGCTTCTGCCCGTCGCCGCAGTGCCAGGCGGTATCCGTTTCCTTCACGCAGCGGTAGATCGTCTCGCCCTCGTCCACGGCGTAGTGGGTGCTGGCCTGCGCCTGCGGGTTTTTAAACCACTCCGCGACGCTTGCCGCCGTGCCGAGCGCGCCGAAGTAGTGCACGACGATATACTTCGGCACGCAGCCGCCCGAACGGTGGTTGACCGGCGTCAGCGCGTCCTTAATGACCGGCATTGCTTCCCGCCTCCTTGTTGTCAATGGCCTCCTGCACCTTCTGACTCTGTGTGCCGAAGTAGAAGGCAATCACGACGGCGTAGACCGTCATAAAGTCCTGGCTGATCTTGCCCGCAACCGCCATGTAGGCAAATACCCCCGTCAGCGTCAGCGTGACCAGACTCTTGACGCTCAGCAGGTTCCCCAGCCGCTTTTTGACATTTTCCATATATGTACTCCTTTCAGTCCTTCAGCACGATTTCTGCAATTCGTGCCGCTGCTTCCGGGCCGTATTTTTCGGCCCACTTGTCCATGTACTTCTGCGCGTACTTCGCGCGGTTCTCGTTCTTGGCCTTCCAGAGGTAGAATCCTCCGCAGGCCGTCGTTCCGCCCAGCACGGCAAGTGTGATCTCCGTCAGCTGCGCCCCTGCCGCGCATGCGATGATCAGCACGAGGCTGACCAGCGCATTTCCGAGCATCCACTTTTTGCTGAACTCCATTGCTATCCCTTCTGCCCGCAGGCGGCCTGGTTCAGATACTTTTTTGTTTTCTTCATGTCCCACGCTCCAGATCGTCAATGCGGTGGTTTGCTACCTTCAGCTTTTCTTCAAAGACCGCAGCCGATTCCTCCAGATGATAGGTGCGCTCTACCAGGCCGTTGTGCTTCGCTACCTTCTGCTCCAGCTGTTCCAGCCGGTATGCAATGAGCGCTGCGCTTTTCCGGTTCGCAAGATACGCCCCGGCGAGTGTGCCTGCGAACCCCAGCAGCGCCACGATGATTGCTTCTGTCATCTGGCCTCACCTCCATGCGGTTACCCGGTAGGTATAGTCCTTTGCGTTCAGCTGACCGGTTGCAGTGGTGCCCTTTCCATACCAGCTCAGCGTTTTCCCGTCCTCGCTCCACGTTACAACGATCGCGCTGGCGGTTACGGTGGTGCCGGCGCTGGTGCCCGAAACATTCATAAAATAAGCCCACGCGTAGCCCTGTGTAAAAAACGTCGGAACCTGTGCGTTCGATCCGCTCAGAATGGTAATCATCACAAGCTTCGGCACAAAATCAAAGCTCAGTGTGTTCGGGTTGGCCGAGCCGTATGCGCCCGTCCCGACATACGACGTCTGATAAACTTCGCTGTCCGGAACTGGAACCAGGGCCGCCGCGGCGCTGGCCAGCTCCGCCTTATCCGCCGCCGTAAAGTAATCCGTACCCTTGACCGGCGTGTGCCCGTCGGCTCCGGCAGGTCCCTGCGGGCCGGTCTCGCCCTGCGGACCTTGCGGCCCCGCAGCGCCGTTATCGCCCTTCGGCCCCTGGGGCCCCGTTGCGCCGGCGTCGCCCTTCGGCCCCTGGGGCCCTGTTGCGCCGGCGTCGCCCTTCGGGCCTTGCGGGCCTGTGTCGCCCTTATCGCCCTTGTCGCCCTTATCGCCCTGCAGAGGGCCGCTGTTGATCCAGCTGCCGGACACGCCGTCAAAGATGTAAATGTCGTACGGCGCCGCAGCGCCCACACCGTAGGCGTCTCCTGCCTCCGGGCTCTGAACGGCGGCTTCCAGCGCGGCTCTCGTCGCATAGCAGCCCTTTATGGCGAAGCCCGATCCCGTGTCTCCCTTTGGGCCCTGGGGACCTGTGTCGCCCTTGTCGCCCTTCTCTCCCTTGGAGCCCTGCCCGCCGTTGTGGACCACCTGACTCGTTTCGCCGTTTTTGTCCCTGATTACGATCCGCGCCCCGCCTGCAATGCCGATTACCGCTGCCGTCGGGCTGTAGCCGTCTTCGCCGGGGTCTCCCTTCGGCCCGGCGCCGCCCGGGTCCCCCTTTGGCCCCTGGGGCCCCGTGTCGCCGGTATCCCCCTTCGCAGCCTCCACCTCAAAGTCGAACGTTTTCCCGTCCGACATGGTGATCGTGTAGGTCGCGCAGTCCGTTCCCTGCGCGGTCTTTTCCATGCTGAGCGCGCTTGCGCCCGCCGGACCGACTACGTTTCCAAGGTCGATGGCCGAGCCGTCTGTCAGGGTAAGGACCAGCCGCCCCGCCTCTGTCACCTCCGCCGCCGCAATTCCGCGGGAGACGAAGCCCTGCACCGTCGCCTGCAGGCGCTTTGGAATTTCAATTTTCATGCGTTTGCCTCCTTTCCTCCTTTACTCCACATACGCGGCATTGTCCCGGATGAGCGTAACCCTTCTGCCGCCGTCATGGCGCATGTCATAGGTATACCCGCCCTTTGGAAACTTTGCCGTGACCGCCTCCGTAAACGCCAGTGTGACCCGGTTTCCGCTTATGCCCGTAAAGCTGAATTCGTGTACGGTCTGCCTCTGCTCGTCATAGAACGTCACCTTTACGGTATCCGCCTCCGCAATTGTGACCTCCGCCCCGTCCTGGTCCCGTAGCTCCAGCCTCAGAACCAGCTCGAACGTGTCCCCCTCGTACCAGCAGATGCAGCCGTTTGCGATGCGCGGCGATACCCGCGCCGCCGGAATTGTGTCCATTGCCTTTCTCCTCCTTTCCGCTTCTGTTTTCGTCGTATCTTATTAAAATAAGATACGACGGGTATAAAATACCAAACCGCACCAGACAGGGCCATTTCCCGGGCGCCTTTCTGCCTGCCGCGGCCTTTGATCGTCATTTTATCTTATATTTATAAGATTGTCAAGCAAAATTTTTTCCGCGCTCTCCATGCAGGCGTCGCCCCGCCTCCGCCCCACAGGTACGCGGCCCGCAAGCGTCAGCGGGACGCGCCGGACAGGGCGGCGCGGTAGGCTCCCGGCGTCTGGCGGCGGAACTTGAGGAAATTCCGCGTCAGCGTCTTCGCGTTATGAAAGCCGACCTCTGCGGCAATCTCCAGAACGCTGAGGCGGGTGGAGAGCAGCAGCTCGCAGGCCCGGTTGACCCGGATGAGGTTCAGAAAGTCCTCAAAATTCCGCTCCGTCTGGTAGAGCAGCGTCTCATGCAGCTGCGCAACGCTGACGCCGAACTGCCGGGCGACCTCGCGCGCGCTCAGGGGGCTTGCATAATTGCGGTAAATATAATTTACCAGCGTGTAGCCCAGGCGGCTTTCCTCCACGCGGCAGATGTTTTCCACGCGCTGATAGGTCGCCCGGTACTCGCCGATGCGCGTGCCGAGGCGCGCCGCAAAGACCTTGGAAATGTGCGACTCGTCCACATAGCCCAGAAATTCCGCCATCTCCTTGAGCGTCAGATCCGTGTACAGAAGATAGTTTGCCGTCTTGCCGATGCGCATCTCATTCAGGAGGTCAAAGAAGGAAAGCCCCGTCATCGCGCTCAGGCGGGCGCTGATGCTTGCGCGGCTGAGATAAAACGTATCCGCAAGCGTCTGCAGCGTGAGCTTTTCGTTGCAGTGCAGATAAATATACCGCAGCAGCGCCCGCTCGTCCGGCACCCGCTCCTGCGGAAGGGCCTCCGCCTCGGTGCGCAGAAGCAGCACCAGAAGCTCAATCAGAAGGCTCAGCGCCAGCGTATTGGAAAACTCCCCCGCAGGCTCCGGACGCGGCGCGGACTCCAGGCCAAGCTCCTTTCGCAGCGCGCCGGAAATTTCCTTTGCGCGCTGAAAGGCCTCCTGCGAAAGCTGCGCCGCGGGCATGGCCTCCATCCGCGCCTGCAGGGGAAGCGTCTTCCCCTCCGGGTCTGAAAAAAGGCGCGCAGCCCGGCAAACCGTATCCAGATGGTAGGCAATCAGGTCATACTGCAGCGGCTCCCGGACCTCGGTGAGCTCGCTGATCTGCCAAGGGAGAATGGCCGCAAGACACCCTGCCTGCAGCGGATAGGTCTGCCCCTGCAGGCTGAGCGTGCCGCTGCCGCTGCGGACGAGCAGCAGCCGCGCGTCCGCATGAATCAGCGGCTGCGTCGGAAAGCGCACAACCTCCTGGTCAAAGCTCAGAAGCCGGCCCTTGTCCAGCCTGGAGCGTGAAAACGACTGCATGGCAATCGGCTGCTTCATGATTCCCGCCTCCCCGCTGTGTCATTTTATCTATTCTAGCATAAAAATGTCCGCCGCGCGAGATGGATAGGACATTTTATGAAAATTTTCTTGTATTATAACCTTGATTTTTCAGACACCTAAAATGTCTCATACCTGTGCGTCGCCTGCGGTTGTCTTTTAAAACAGGCGTTAAAATACACGTTTGGCCCGCCGCGCCGTCGCACGCGCGCCGCGCGGCGGTGGTACAATAGAAAAAGACCGATCCGGAAAGGAGCTTTTCATGCCTGTATGCGTAAAAAGTGAAATTGCGCCCCTCAGACGGGTGCTGCTGCAGCGGCCCGGCCGGGAGCTGGAGCATCTGAGCCCCGAAACGATGGGCCCCCTGCTGTTTGACGATATCCCGTATCTGCACGGCGCGCAGCGCGAGCACGACTGCTTTGCAGACCTTCTGCGCGGCTGCGGCGTGGAGGTTTCGTATCTGGAGGAGCTGACGGCGCAGGTGCTGGACCGGACGCCGGAGCTGCGCGCGCCGTTTATCGCGGACGTCATCACACAGGCCGGCCCCGGCGCGTGCGGATACCGCGAGGCGCTGACAGAATATCTCGGCGCGATCGACGATAACCGCCGTCTTGTGCAGGCAAGTATGGAGGGCGTTTCCTACCGGGAGCTGTTCCCCGGCCCCGGCACGCGGCTTTCCGACCTTGCGGGAACCGGCTCCCGGTTCCTGATGCCGCCGATTCCAAACCTTTATTTTACGCGCGACCCCTTCGCCTGCATTGGCCGCGGCGTCAGTCTCAACCGGATGTATTCCGCCACCCGCAGCCGGGAAACCGTCTACGGCGGATACATTCTGCGGCATCATCCGGATTTTGCGGACGTTCCGCTCTACTACACGCCGCACGAGAGCTTCACCATAGAAGGCGGAGATATTCTGAATCTCAGCGCGCATGTGCTGGCCGCCGGCGTTTCCCAGCGCACCCAGCCGGAGGCTGTGGAGCGGCTGGCGGAACATATTTTTGCGGACGAACAAAGCAGCATTGACACTGTTCTTGCCTTTGAAATTCCGCGCACGCGCGCGTTCATGCACCTTGACACCGTGTTCACTCAGGTTGACCGGGATAAATTTACCGTCCATCCCGGAATTCTGCGCGCACTGCGCATCTATGAGCTGACGGGGAAGGGCGAAAAGCGGCTTCGCGTCCGCGCGCTTTCCATGACGCTCGCGCAGGCGCTCGAGCACTACGTCTGTCAGAGTCCCGTCAGGCTCATTCCCTGCGGCGGCGAAAGCGAAATCGCGGCCGAACGCGAGCAATGGAACGACGGGGCCAACACGCTCTGCGTCCGCCCCGGAACCGTCGTCGTTTACGACCGCAACTATGTCACGAACAAAATTCTGGCTGACCACGGCGTGGAGGTTCTGAAGCTCTCGGGCTCTGAGCTCTCGCGCGGCCGGGGCGGCCCGCGCTGCATGAGCATGCCGCTCAGCCGCGGCGCAGACCCATCATAAGGAGGAAAAATCTATGCCTGTCAATCTTCGCGGAAGACATTTTCTGAAGCTTCTGGACTACACGCCGGAGGAAATCCGCTATCTTCTGGACCTGGCCAGAAATTTCAAGGACCTCAAGCGCGCCGGCACGCCGCACCGCTACCTGGAAGGAAAAAATATCGTCCTGCTGTTTGAAAAAACCTCCACGCGCACGCGCTGCTCGTTCGAGGTGGCCGGCATGGATCTTGGCATGGGCGTCACCTATCTGGACCCCGGCAGCAGCCAGATGGGAAAAAAGGAGTCCATTGCGGACACCGCGCGCGTGCTTGGCCGGATGTACGACGGCATTGAGTACCGCGGCTTCCGCCAGAGTCTGGTCGAGGAGCTGGCGCAGAACGCCGGCGTGCCCGTCTGGAACGGCCTGACCGACGAATTTCATCCCACGCAGATGCTGGCGGACCTTCTGACCATCGAGGAAAAGAAGGGCACGCTCAAGGGCCTGCGGTTCACCTATTTCGGCGACGCGCGCAACAATATGGGCAACTCCCTGATGGTGGCCTGCGCAAAAATGGGCCTTCATTTCACCGCCTGCGCGCCGCGCGCGCTCTTCCCGGAGGAGGAGCTGGTACAGACCTGCCGCGCGCTGGCGGAGGAAAGCGGCGGTTCCGTTACGCTGACGGAGGATCTTGCGCAGGGCGCGCGGGACGCCGACGTTCTTTATACCGATATCTGGGTCTCCATGGGCGAGCCGGATTCCGTCTGGGAAGAGCGCATCCGGCTGCTCCGGCCCTATCAGGTCAATGCGCAGGTGCTGGCGCAGGCGAAGCCGGACGCGATTTTCATGCACTGCCTGCCCTCCTTCCACGACACGAAGACCACCATCGGAAAGGAAATTGCCGAAAAATTCGGTCTTCCGGAGATGGAGGTCTCCGACGAGGTCTTCTCCGGGCCGCAGTCCGTTGTTTTTGACGAGGCGGAAAACCGGATGCATACCATCAAGGCCGTCGTTTACGCGACGCTCAGATAACGGGAGGGCCCGGTATGAGCTTTGAGCTTCCGCGCTATCACGCGCCCGATTTTCAGGCCCCGCGCTTTCTTGCCGCGCCGGACGCGCGCTTTCAGCCCGCGCCCATGGACGGCGTTGCGCCCGAGGGCTATCACAGCACGTCCATGTATCCGGAATATGTAAAAATGAACGGCGCCTGGCGCCTTGCGGCGCAGAGCCGCATGGATTCCAGCATCGTCCTGGACCCGGACGGCACGCTCCGCGTGGTGGAAAACCGGAATCTGCGCGCGGGTGAGCGCGTGCTTCTGGGCCGGAGCGAAAACGGGGAGGAGGGCATTTACATGCACTGCACCGGCTTTTCGGAGGCGGAGCAGGCGCCTGAGGATCAGTTTGTCTTCCGCCAGGGCCGCAGCCGGGAAACCTCCTACGCCCGCGATTATGACCGCCTGCTTGAGCTGCTGCGCTACGAAAAGGAGCACGGCAATATTCTCTGGGTCATGGGTCCGGCCTTTGCGTTTGACTATGACGCGCGCCGCGCGATGCAGCGCCTGATCGAGCAGGGCTACGCGCACGGCCTCATGGCCGGCAACGCCCTTGCCACACATGATCTGGAGGGCGCGCTTCTGCATACCGCGCTCGGGCAGGATATCTACACGCAGAAATCCCAGCCGAACGGCCATTATCATCACCTTGACGTCATCAACAAGGTCCGTGCCTGCGGCTCGATTCCCGAATTCCTGGACGCTTACCACATTGACAACGGCATTATGTACAGCCTCGTCCGGCAGGGCGTGCCCTATGTACTGACCGGCTCCATCCGCGACGACGGCCCGCTCCCTGAGGTCATCGGCGACGCCTATCAGGGCCAGAGCGCCATGCGGAGCCTTGTAAAAAAGGCGACGACGGTCGTCTGCCTCGCCACCATGCTCCACACCATCGCAACGGGCAATATGACCCCCTCGTTCCGCGTGCTCCCGGACGGAACCGTCCGCCCCGTTTTCCTCTACTGCGTGGACGCGGACGAATTCGTGGTCAACAAGCTTCTCGACCGGGGCAGCCTTTCCGCGACGACCATCGTAACAAACGTGCAGGATTTTATTACAATTGTCGCAAAGGGCCTTGGCGTTCTCTAGCGTCCTGCCGGCCCGGCAGAAAAAGAGGAGTGGCGCATCATGCTGCAGAAAACGTATCTCCGCCTGCCCGGAATTGTGCTGGGCGGCTTTCTCTACGCGCTGGGACTGAACCGATTTGCCGTTCCCTACGGTCTGTTCAGCGGCGGACTTCCGGGGCTGGCGCAGCTGCTTTCAATTCCGCTTTCGCGGCTTTGCGGCAGCTTCAATCCGGCGGGCCTTATGTACCTGCTTCTGAACCTTCCGCTGCTCTGGCTTGCGTGGAAGGACCTCGGGCGGCCCTTCTTTTTCCGGACGCTTCTGGGCGCGGGCGCAATCAGCCTGTTCATGAGTCTCGTGCCCGTTCCCGCCGCGCCGCTTCTGGACGACGAGCTTGTTTCGGTGGTGCTCGGAAGCGTCGTCAGCGGGTCTGGCGTCGGACTGATCCTGATGCTGGGCGGCTGCGGCGGAGGCCTGGATATTCTGGGCGTCTGGGCTGCGCGGAAATACAGAGGCATGAGCGTCGGAAAGCTCAACCTGGGGCTGAACGTGCTTCTTTACTGCTTCCTGCTTCTGCGCTTTGACGTGCAGACCTTTGTCTACTCCCTGATTTTCATGGTTTTCTTCACGCTGACGCTCGATAAGCTCCATTATCAGAACATCAATCTCCGGCTGATGATCTTCACAAAGCTGCCCGGCGTGGACCGGGAAATTCTCACACGCACGGGCCGGGGCGTCACGGAATGGAGCGGCGTGGGCGCATTTTCCAACGAGCCCACGCGCGTGCTCGTCACCTGCATCAACAAATATGAGCGCGGAGAGTTTCTGGAAATCATCCGCGCCATTGATCCGCACGCATTCGTCATCGCCGACGAGGGCGTGCAGATCATCGGCAACTTTGAAAAGCGGATCTGAAACTGAGCGCTGAGGAGCCGAAAGGCTCCTCAGCGCTCCGGGCAGACGGGCCGCTGGCGCGACTGCAGAACCAGCTCCGCGCCGCTCACAGGATGCCTGAGCACAAGCCGCACGGCGCACAGCTGCTGGGAAACAAGCCCCGCTGCCGCGGCGTAGGCGCCGGCCTGCGGCGCGGTGTACTGCGGGTCCCCCAGAATCGGGAAGCCGGAGGCCATGCAGTGCAGCCGGAGCTGGTGCGTGCGCCCCGTCAGCGGATGGAGCTCCAGAAGCGACGTATGCGCCCAGGCCTTTAAAAGCCGGTACTGCGTGACGGCAGGCTTTCCCCGCGGGTCCACCGCGCGCAGAAGACTTCCGCCGCCCAGCTTGTACACCGGCAGGTCGATTACGCCCTGAGACGCAGGCGGCGCGCCGAACACCGCGGCCTGGTAGGTTTTCTGGATTGCGCGCCCGGCCAGCATCTGCCGGAGCCTTTCATGTACGTAGGCGTTTTTTGCCAGCAGCACCACGCCGAAGGTATCCCGGTCCAGGCGGGTGACCGGGTGAATGCCGCAGGCCTGCCCGGTGTCCTCATAATACTGCAGAAGGCCGTTTGCGAGCGTGCCTTCATTTTTTTGCGGCGAGGGATGCATGAGAACGCCGCCCGGCTTATCCAGCGCAATGAGGCTCTCGTCCTCGTAGACAATGGAAAGGTCCATCGACTCCGGCGCAAAGCCCTCCGTCCGCTCCAGAAGCTCCACGCGCACCCGGTCGCCGGGGACAAGCTGCGCGTCGGTATGCGCAGGGCTGCCGTTGACAAAGAGCGCGTTCTGCCATTTCAGCCGCTTGACCAGCGACGATGAGAGCCCCAGCTCCGCGCGCAGAACGCTCAGAAGCCGCGCGCTTCTTTTTACCGTGCATTCCAGAACCATGACGTTTCCTCCCGCTGTAATCTGCGCCCATCATAGCACGGATTCAGCCGGGCTGCAATCCGGAATGATCCCAGAGCTGCTTGAGAAACAGCACGCCGATGGGCATGAGGATCAGCCCCGGCACGCCAAAAATCCGGAAGCCCGTATAAAGCGCCGCCAGCGTGACCACCGGATTCAGCCCCGCCTGCCGGCCGATCAGGCGCGGCTCCAGGGCCTGCCGGGTGAGAGCCGCCGCGCCGTAGAGCACCAGCAGGCCGATTCCGCAGCGCGTCTCATGCCGGAGAAACATCACAAGCGCCCAGGGAATCAGGACCGTTCCCGTTCCAAAAACCGGCAGCGCATCCACCAGCGCGATGAGCAGGCCAAAAAGCGGCGCATGCGGCCGCCCGAGAAGCAGAAGCCCCGCCGTTACCAGCAGGAAAATGACGCTCATCAGCCGCAGCTGCGCCCGGAGCCAGCCGCCCAGCGCCGCGCGCAGCCGCTGGAGCACCGCGTATACGCGCGCCCGGTGCTCCGTCTGAAGCTGCCGTGCAAGCCACGCCTTCGCCTGCGGATAGTCCCTGCAGAGCATGAAGCCCGACAAAAGCGCCGTCACGGTGAACAGCACCAGCTCCGGCAGCGCGGAAATCAGCCCCGAGGCCGCCTGGAAGAGCCTTTCGTAGAGCTTGCCGGCAAGCCCGCTTCCGCTTTCAAAAAAGCTTTTGAGCCCCGCGTGCAGGCCGGAGCCCAGGCCGTCCGGGAAACGGTCGGCAAGCGCGTAGAGCCTTTTCTGCAGCGCCTGCAGCGGAACGGAGAGATTGCCCGCCAGCACTGGAAGCTCCCGGCCCAGCGTTCCAAGCTCCGAAAGCGCAAGCCGCCCCAGCGCGTACAGCGCGCCAAACAGCAGCGCGTAAAGCAGCAGCACGCACACAAAGCTTGCCAGCGCCCGCGGCAGGCGGCAGCGCGTCTGTAAAAATGCAACAGGCCTCTGCGCGGCGGCCGCCGCCGCCAGCCCCAGCAGAAACGGCAGCGCCAGCGGCAGCAGCAGCTTTCCGCACAGCCACAGCCCCGCGCCGCCCAGCACGATAAACCGCGCCGCGCGCCCAAGCCTCCGCGCCTTCATATGCAGCCCTCCCTTCGATTTTCTTCTGCACGGCCTCTTGCTTTTTTGCGGCCGTTGATGTATAGTGAACAAGAACATTTGATTTTCCAACAAGGACATTCTACGAGGTGAACATCATGGAACAGACCCAAGCGCCAAAATATTATATTGTGGAGTCCTCCGCGCTGCCGGAAATCTTTCACAAGGTTGCCGAGGCCAAGCGAATGCTGGAAACCGGCGAAACGGATAAGGTGAACGAGGCTGCCCGTGCCGTCGGCATCAGCCGGAGCGCGTTTTATAAATACCGCGACGCCATCTCTCCGTTCCAGAATCTTCTGGCCGGGCGTATCATCACCTTCCAGATGATGCTCAAGGACAAGGCTGGCGTTCTTTCGGAGATACTTTCCATTTTTGCCAACTGCGGCGCAAATATACTCACCATCAACCAGTCCATTCCGACCGGCGGCCGCGCCATGGTCACCATTTCCGCAGAGACCGGCAATCTCAGCTGCTCGCTTGAGGAGCTGCGGCAGACCATTTCCGAACGCAAGGGCGTCGTGCGCGCAGACTGCGTCGCGGGCTGAGCGCGGGAGAGGAGCTTTCTATGGCAAGGATTGCAGTTCTCGGCTGCGGCACGGTGGGCGCGAGCGTCGTCCGGCTTCTTGAGCGGGAGCAGGACTGGCTCCGGCAGAAGACCGGGCAGCCGGTTTCGGTCAAATACATCTGCAAGCGGCGCTTCGGCGAGGATTTTCCCTGGCCTGAGCTGCGCTGCGAGGATTTTTCCATCATCGAAAACGATCCTGAAATTTCCATCGTCGCCGAGCTGATCGGCGGCGTGGGCGCCGCGCGGGATTACTGCGAGCGGGCTCTGCGCGCGGGAAAGCATGTGGTCACGGCAAACAAGCAGCTCATCGCCGCCTGCGGCCCGGCGCTGTTCCGCCTGGCGCAGGCGCACGGCGTCACCATCCGCTTTGAAGCGGCCGTCGGCGGCGGAATCCCGGTTCTGCGCACGCTCAGCCGGAGTCTTTGCGCCGCGCCGGTCCGGGCGGTGGCGGGAATTCTGAACGGAACCACCAACTTTATTCTCACGCAGATGCTGGAAAACGGCATGAGCTACGAGGCGGCGCTTGCGCAGGCGCAGGCGCTCGGCTACGCGGAGGCAGACCCCACCGCAGATGTGGAGGGACTGGACGCGGCGCGTAAGCTCTGCATCCTCTCCGGCCTTGCCTTCGGCACGCACACGGATTGCGAAACGATCATGACGCAGGGCGTCACCGCCGTCACAGAGCTTGACGCCGCGTTTGCCCGCGCGCTCGGCATGAAGATCAAGCTGCTTGGCCGGAGCTATCTGGAAAACGGGCGGCAATTTACCTTTGTCGCGCCGCATTTTGTCCCGGAGCAAAGCCCCCTCGCACACGCTTCCGGCGCAGACAACGCGATTTTGCTGGAAACCGGAGAAACGGGAGACTATGTGCTCTCCGGCCCCGGCGCGGGCGGCTTCCCGACGGCGAACGCCGTGGTCGGGGATCTGGTGGACATTCTCCGCAGCCCCGCGCAGCCGCAGCCCGAGCGCTGGAGCGAAACGCCCGCCAGGCCGGCGCCGGCAGGCGAAATCGAGAGCTGCTGGTTCTTCCGCACGGACGCCCCCTGCGGCGCGGCGGAGGCCTGCCTCGGCCCTGTGCGCTGGAGCCCGGAAATCTCCGGCGCGCACGGCGGCGTGAGCCGGCTGATGGCGCTGCATACGCTTCTGGACAGCGGCCTGCAGCTTTCGGCGGTTTATCCGGTGCTCTGAGAAAGCCGGTATTGAAATTTCCCCTCTGTCATATGTATGGCAGGGGGGATTTTTTATGAAGAAACGCTTCATCCTGGCCTTTGTGCTGACGGCGCTCGGCGGCTGTGCGCTGCATTTTGCCTACCCGCTGCTGCCCTATCCTCTGGTGGGGCTCTTTGCCCCGGTCTCAGAAAGCGTCTGGGAGCATCTGAAGCTGCTGTTCTGGCCGTTTCTTCTGGCCGCGTTCATCCTGACGCGGCGGCAGACCGACGCGCTGCGCGTATGGAGCGGCTTTCTGTCTGCGCTGTTTCTGATGCCGGCGGGACTGCTCGGCGTACGGTACGTGCTTGCAGACGGCTTTTGCGTGCAGTCGGTCTTTCTGGACGTCGCGCTTTACGTTCTGGCCTTGGCAGGCGGCTTCGCGCTCTCCTGGCGGCTCTGGAAGACCGGGCGCGCCGCCTTCGCCTCCGGCGTCCTGGTGATTTTCGCCGGACTTTACGGCTCGGCGCTGGTCCTGTTCACCATGGCGCCGCCGCAGCTTCCGATTTTTTTGCCCGGCCGCTAAGCCGCAGCCGGCAAAAAGGCCGGAGCCGGACTTCACCCATTGACAAATCTGCGTGCGGCGGATAAAGTAGGAGAGAAAAAAGAAACGGAAGGCTGTCACCATGGAAATTACCGTCCGGGAGCTTCTGCAGCTCCAGCCGGAAAGCTATGTGCTTCTGGATATCCGCAGCGCGCAGACAAGAGAATACGGCATGCTCCCCGGCGCGCAGGCGGCGGAGCCCGGACGTCCGCAGGACGCGCTTTCCGAAGGGGAGGCGCGGCGGGTCGTCGTCTACTGCGCGCACGGCGAGGAAAGCCTCCGCACGGCCCAGACGCTCCGGGCCGCCGGCTTTGACGCGTGGAGCCTGCAGGGCGGCTACCTTGCCTGGCTCCGGGAAACGCTGCAGCGTCAGGACGACGCGGAGACCTGCAAAAAAGCGGAGGAAAGCCTGCGCAGACGCTTCCGCGAAAAAATCTGGTGCAACTTCACAAAGGCCATCCGCCGCTACGAGCTTGTAAAGCCCGGCGACCGCATCGCCGTCTGTATTTCCGGCGGCAAGGACTCCATGCTGATGGCAAAGCTTTTTCAGGAGCTCAAAAAGCACAATAAATTCCCGTTCGAGCTGCGCTTTCTTGTCATGGACCCCGGCTACAGCCCGGAAAACCGGCGCGTCATCGAGCAGAACGCAAAAAAGCTCGGCATCCCGATCGAGATTTTCGAGACGGAAATTTTCTCCTCGGTCTACCATGTGGAAAAATCTCCGTGCTATCTCTGCGCGCGCATGCGCAGGGGGTATCTGTATAACTTTGCAAGGCAGCTCGGCTGCAACAAAATTGCCCTCGGCCACCATTATGACGACGTCATCGAG
>CAKUHJ010000029.1 GCA_934655935.1 uncultured Oscillospiraceae bacterium
TGGCAGGGGATGAGGGATTCGAACCCCCGCAAACGGAGTCAGAGTCCGGTGTGCTACCGTTACACAAATCCCCTATGCCATACGAAGAAGCAGCCTTGCCTCAACGCACGTATTATTATAGCGGCAATCTTCCAAAAGTCAAGCTTTTTTTTCGGCGTACCGGAAATGTGCGCCGTTTTTCCGTAAGCGCACCGCGCTTATATCACATAGTCATACCGGTCAGAATCCGTGCGCATCAGGTCCGCAAGGGTGATGCTCTCAAAATACTCCGTAATAAGCCGGTCCAGCTTCCGCCACATGGGAAGCGTGCGGCATTCAGCGGACCGCGGGCAGACGTCCGCGCCGGAATCCAGGCAGGAAACCGGCGCCATGGAATCCTCTGTGACGCGCAGGATCTTCTCTACCGTATATTGCTCCGGCGCTTTGGCCAGCTGGTATCCGCCGCCCTTTCCCCTGACGCCCGTCAGCAGCTTTGCCTTTACCAGAAGCTTGATGATATTCTCCAGATATTTTTCCGATATCTCCTGCCGCTGCGCGATGATTTTCAGAGGAATCAGGCCGTCTGCCTGATGCTCGGCCAGATCGATCATGACCCGGAGTGCATACCGTCCCTTGGTTGAAACCAGCATTTCTGTGCCCCCTTTTCATATAAACCTATTATACAGCAGGTAAATGGGTAAATCAACAAAAAAATCTGGAAAAAGCTCTTGACAAACAGAGCGCTGCGCACTATAATCCACATAAACCCACAAGAGAGGTTGGTAATAACATGAGGCGTAACATTAGTCTTCATCAGAGCCTGCGATGTCGCCGCCCGGCAGAATAAAAACCGATCGTTACTTTTAAATAATAATTGATCACATATCATCGTTCAGGAGGAAACTATTATGCGTAAGATCTATACATCCGCTGACCAGCTGATTGGCAAGACCCCTCTGCTGGAGCTGGTTCACATTGAGCACGCCGAGGGCCTGGAAGCCAGAGTCCTGGGCAAGCTGGAATATTTCAACCCCGCCGGCAGCGTGAAGGACCGCATTGCCAAGGCTATGATCGACGACGCGGAGCAGAAGGGTCTGCTGAAGCCCGGCTCTGTAATCATTGAGCCCACCTCCGGCAATACCGGCATTGGCCTTGCTTCCGTGGCTGCCGCGCGCGGCTACCGCATCATCATCGTCATGCCCGAGACCATGAGCGTCGAGCGCCGCCAGCTGATGAAGGCCTATGGCGCGGAGCTGGTACTCACCGAGGGTGCCAAGGGCATGAAGGGCGCCATCGCCAAGGCGGACGAGCTGGCAAAGGAGATTCCGAACAGCTTTATCCCCGGCCAGTTCGTGAACCCGGCCAACCCGGCGGTTCATAAGGCAACGACCGGCCCTGAAATCTGGGAGGATACCGACGGCAAGGTTGATATCTTTGTCGCAGGCGTCGGCACGGGCGGCACAGTCACCGGCGTCGGCGAATACCTGAAAAGCCAGAATCCCAACGTAAAGGTTGTCGCCGTGGAGCCGGCGGCCTCCCCGGTCCTGAGCAAGGGCGTGGCCGGCAGCCATAAGATTCAGGGCATCGGCGCCGGCTTTGTCCCCGCCGTGCTGGATACCAAGGTCTACGACGAAATCATTCCCGTAGAAAACGAGGACGCCTTCGCCGCCGGCAGGCTGATCGGCAAGAAGGAGGGCGTGCTGGTCGGCATCTCCTCCGGCGCGGCCGTGTGGGCGGCCATTCAGCTGGCAAAGCGCCCGGAAAACAAGGGCAAGACCATTGTCGCCCTGCTCCCCGACACCGGCGACCGCTATCTCTCCACGCCGCTGTTTGCAGACTGATTTAAATTTGGCAGCCTATCCGATTAAGTCGTTAAGAAAGGAGCGGCATTCCATGATTCCAACGCCTGAAGAAGCGTGGGCTTTGCTCTGCGCGTACAACCAGGGTGAATTTCACAGAAAGCACGGGCGCATCGTCGGCGACGTTCTGCGCTGGTATGCAGTTAAGCTCGGCTACGAGCAGGAGGCAGACTTCTGGGAGGCTGTCGGCATTCTCCACGATCTGGACTTTGAGCAATGGCCGGAGCAGCACTGCACAAAGGAGCAGGCGCTTTTACAGCAGAGAGGGGTTGACGAGCGGCTGATTCATGCCGTGGTCAGCCATGGATATCTGCTGACCGTAGACGTGGAACCGGAGCACGAGATGGAGAAGGTTCTCTACGCGGTAGACGAATTGACCGGCCTGATCGGCGCAGCCGCGCTCATGCGGCCATCCAGGAGCGTCCGTGACATGGAGGTAAAATCCGTGAAGAAAAAATACAAGGACAAAAAGTTTGCCGCGGGCTGCTCCCGAGAGGTGATTGAGCGCGGCGCCGCCATGCTGGGCTGGGACCTGGATACGCTGATCGGCCAGACAATCCAGGCCATGCAGGCAAGCCCGGCCGCCGAATAAGCGCAAAACCATTGATCATGCAGACCGAAAAGGGGCTGTCTCACCAAGAGGCAGCCCCTCAGCGGGGCGAAGGGGGCTTTTTGTCCCCTTCACACTTCCCCCGCTGCTCTGTCACAGAGCTGCAGATCATAGTTTTTCGACAGCCCCTCTTATTCGTTTAGTCGCTGTACAGCGCTTCCAGCGGGTCCGCTGTTTCGCCGTTCACGAGGACGCCCAGGTGCAGGTGCGAGCCGGTCGACCAGCCGGAGCCGCCGGTTTTTGCAATGATCTGTCCCTGCCGGACGGCATCCCCGGATTTCACCAGAAATTCTGATAAATGCGCATATTGCGTCTGAACGCCACCCGCATGCTCCAGCGTCAGGATATATCCATATGCCGTGTCATAGCTGCAATCCAAAACCGTACCATCTGCCACGGCCAGAACGTTTGCGCCATAGTCTGCCGCAAGATCGACGCCGGCGTGGAAGGATTTCTGCCTTACGGCCGGATTTTCTCGCCATCCGTAGAAAACCGTCACCTCAGCGTGTGCGTCCTCCAGCGGAAAGACATAGGCGGGTACTTCCGGCTGAGGCTGTGTTTCCGATTCAGTTTCCTGTTCAGGCATGATAGGCGGCGTTGTCGGAAGTGGCTCTGATACTGGCACGCTCACAGCAACATTTTCTTCCGGAACTTCTTCCTGCACGGCAGGTTCCATTTCCGGGATGGCGCTTGGGCTTACTGCCTGCGTTGTAAAGACACTTGCCGTCAGTACGAACAGAACGGCTACGCAGATTCCGACCCATGCCGGAATCCGTTTGAAGCTTAAAATCGCGCGAATCCGTTCTTCGGCGCTGCTTTTTGCAAAACCACTGCACAGCGGCGCTGATTTTGGCTTTCGCCGCGCCATGTCAAGAAGCGTCAGCGCGTAAGCCTTCTTACAATCCGGCCCCATCGCACGCAGAACCGCTTCATCACACGCAAGCTCCATATCGCGGTTTGCAAGCCATACCATCAGCCAGACCAGCGGGTTCCACCAATACAGGCACAAGCATACCGTCAAAAGCAGCTTGCGCAGACAGTCCTTCCGACGGATGTGCGCCAGCTCGTGTGCCAGAACCAGTTGAAATCGTGCGTCTCCAACCGGCAGATCTTCCGGCAAAAGGACGGTCGGACGAAAAACGCCGAAGGTGAGCGGCGCGCGACGGCTGCTGCTCACGCAGATGCGCGGATCGCGCGAAAAGCGGAAGCGGTCAAGCAGCGCGTCAATGGACGGCTGCGGAGCAATCCGTGTTCCGCGAAACCGACGTACCATGCAGGCATATCCGATCACAAAATATGCCGCAAAAAGTATCGCGCAAACGAGCCAGACAAGAAGCATCGGGCGGATGCCCGCAGCATCTGCTGCCGATTCTGCGGTGCCGTTGGTCGCGAAAGCCGGAAATGGTGTCAGCGCGTCTGAAATGACACCATTTGCCTGCGCTGCGGTCGGCGTGTGCAGCAGATTCCAGACGCTCAGGCGCGTTGGGATCGTGATCGGAAGCATCAGCCGCAGCGCGCACAGACACCAGAGCGCCGGAAAGATCCCGCACGGCAGATGCTTTTTCAAAAACAGCCGCAGCGCAAGCACCAGCAGGATCATTGCGCTGCCGCCGAAAATCGCAGCCTGTACGCCGTTCATTCCTCGTATTCCTCCACAAGCGCTTTTAACCGCGCAAGCTCTTCTTTTGACAGTGACCGATCACTTAAGATTGAGGCAAACAGCAGCTCCGCCGAACCGCCAAATACCTTTTCGACCAGCGTATCGGCTTCCTCCTTCTGTGCCTGCCGCTTTGTGATAGCCGCATGGCAGATGAAGTTTGGCTCCCGGCGCTCGATTGCGCCCTTGTCGATGCATTTTTTGATGACCGTATAGGTCGTGTTTTTGTTCCAGCCGACAGCGTCCGCCAGCCGCAGGGAGATTTCCTTCGCCGTCCGGTCGTTTTTCTGCCAGAGGACCTCCATGACCTTCCACTCTGAATCAAACAGTTTCATATTTCTTCTCCTGTTCTTTGGGTGTATCCAGACTATCACATTCGTCTATTTCTGTCAAGATGGCTTGACAATTCCAGACGATTGTGATAGTTTCTTTTTAGACTATCACGATAGTCTTTCAGAGAAAGGAGGTCCCGGCGCCCAAAGCTGCACAGACAACCAACCCGGACGCCGTGCGCGCGGCGGCGTCCTGCCGGAATCCCGAAAGGAGATTTTTTATGCGAACATACAGGCGTTTTGGCGCATTATTGCTTCTGCTGGCGCTGCTTTGCGGCTGCGCGGCAGAAAAAGCGGTCACAACCGTGTCGCTTCCCGGCGAAACAAAAGCAGCCGCGGAAACGCAAAGCACATCCGCACTTGAAAATTCGGCGGCAGAGCCGAATACGGAAGCGAAGGCTTTTCACTTGGAGCTTCAAAGACGCGTGCCGGAGGGGATAAGCAGCATCGCAGCATGTATGGCTTCTGACGATACAATCATCGCCGGAGGCTCCGCAGAAAGCGGACCTTCTCTTGTCTGCTTCCCGAAAAGCGGCGGGAAAACGCGGCTTTTGGACGTTCCGGACGGAACAGATTATCTCTATGCGCTGTGTGATGATCCGGACGGCGGTTTTTTTCTTCTGAGTGGGAGCCTTCCGGCAGGATATGTGGACGCGCGCGGGAATTTTATGTTCCTGACCGGCGACCCGGAGGGAAACCTGGCGCTTTCCCGGTACGATGAGAATTACAATTTGCAGCAGACGACGCCGCTTGCGAAGACCTACGATGAGACCGGGGCGCGTTTTTTCCAGATGACGAAGACGGACGGTGGCTTTGCGCTTGTCAGCGCGTCGATGCTCGTTCTGCTGGATGATACCGGCGCTGAGACGGCGCGGCAGACGATCGATACGAACGATGGCTGGGCCTTTGCGGCGATGCAGGCGCTCGATGGGACGCTTTTCGTCCTCACGCGGGAAATGTTTGGCGGCGAAGCGCCCGAATTACGCGCGTTTGCCGCAAAGACGCTCACGGCGCTCGAGGCGCAGGCGCTTCCGCCCGGCACGGCGGGGCTCGGTCTGGACGAAGACGGCGGTTTTCTTCTGACGGACAGCGACGCGCTTTCGAGCTTTGACCTTGCGAGCGGAAAGGTGCAGACGATCGCGCTCTGGCGGGAGCTCGGCGCAGCGGCAGGCGCGGAACAGATCTTCCGGACAGAAGACGGCTATGTGCTCTTTTCTCCGAACGAAGCGTCGGTCGCAGTGCTTTTCTGGCAGGCGGCCACAGGAAACGAAAAGCAGGTTCTGACGCTGGCCGTCGCAGCCGACTGCCCCGTCCAGTTTGCGTTTGCACAGATGATCGAGAATTACAACCTCAGCCAGGCGCAATATCAGATCGACTATACGGTCTATTCGGACTCGCCGTATGGGAACGGCGAACCGATGGACATTCTGCGCACGCAGATCATGGCGGGCCAGTCGCCTGACCTCTTCGCCTTTTACACCGACGGCAATCAGGCCCCGCCTCATATTGCGCGTTCCGTCTGCGCGGATTTAAGGGCGCTTTTGCCGGACGTGACGGAAGAGCGCCTTCTGCCGGGACTTTTTGACCTTTTGACGCAGGACGGGGCGCTTTATGAGCTGCCGCTGACGGTGCGGGTCGACACGCTGGTCTGTCCGTCGGACCTGATCGAAGTTCCCGGCGTGACGCTCTCCGATTTGGAGGCCGCGCGGGAGAAGCTGCCGGAAGGCTGGGTGCCGGTCGACTCGTGGAGCACGCCGGAAAATCTTTTCGCGCTGGCAGCGCCGTTCTGCATCGGAAGATTTGTAGACCGCGAGACCGGCCTGTGCAATTTTCAGACGCAGGAGTTTTGCGACCTTCTCGACTGGTGCAGGCGCTGGGGCGGCGACGGTTCTACGCCGGCGGCCCCCGAGAAAACGCTCGTCAAGCGCGGCTGGATCTCGAGTCTCAGCTGGCTGGCCGGACGCGAGGAGATCGCAAAAGAGTGGTTTGACGGCGCGGGCTACACCTACGCGGGCTATCCGGTCGGCTCCGGCGGCAGCGCGTATCTGATTCTGACAAGCCTCGGCGTGAACACATCGTGCCGCGATATGGACGGCGCAAAGGCGTTTTTGGAGTTCTGCTTTTCCTGCTCGCAGGAGGAGGGGCTGCCTGCAGGCTCCGCCGCTCTGCAGGAAGAGCTGGCGCAGTACAAAGCGGGAAACCGTACCGACTGGTACGGCGAGGTGCAGAAAATCAGCGGCGCGGACGAGGAAAAATTTCTGGAATTATTGAACAATATCACCGTGCTCGAAGGAATGGAGCCGGCGCTTGAGGATATTCTGTGCGAGGAGGCAAACGCCTGCTTTGCAGGCGGCTGCAGCGCCGAGCAGGCAGCAAAGAACATCCAGTCCAGGGCCAGTCTGTACCTGCAGGAGCAGCATTCATAGCCAGCGCTCCGGCGTGGACGCAGAGCGTCCGCAGGCGCAGACGCTCCTGCGGAAAAGCCATAGTTGGCTGTGCATACAATTTGTTTGTTTACAGATTCTTCAGCTCCTTTTCAGTTTTCGGCGCTAAGATACAGGCACAAAACTTCATGCATATGTACACTGCACCACGAAAATGCGCAAATGCCGGTGCATGAAGCTTTTGTGCATCATTTCCGGTTGCTCCGCAGAGGCGAGGTGACGCAAGGCACAAGCGCCAATACCATTTCCGAGGATACCACCGTGACCGGCACGGCCCATACCTCCACCGGCGACAACGAAAACGCCCTGCGCATTGACGGCGCGACCGTTACGCTCGACGGCATCACCGTCAACAAGCGCGCAGGCGCGACGTCGAACACCTGGACGCTGACCGGTGAGTGCACGCTCACGAGCCTCACCAACAACGGCAGGAGCAATTTTAACGGCTATACCATCACGCTTGCCGACGGCACCGTGCTCCGGTAACGGATTTTTCCTGCGGCATTTCAAAGCGCAAATCCGACAGGATGACGCAAAAAGGCCGGCGCGAAGCGCGCCGGCCTGAGTGCTCTGTTTATAAAACGGAATCAGCCCTCGTTCTTCATGCGAGCGAAGCAGTCGCTGCAGTAGACGGGACGGTCGGACTTGGGCTCGAACGGAACGCGAGCTTCGCCGCCGCAGGCTGCGCAGGTAGCCGTGAAGTATTCCTTGGGGCCACGGGCAGCGTTCTTACGGGCGTTGCGGCAGTCTCTGCAGCGCTGCGGCTCGTTCTGGAAGCCACGCTCTGCGTAGAACTCCTGCTCACCAGCGGTGAACACGAATTCCTTACCACATTCCTTGCAGACCAAAGTCTTGTCTTCGTACATGAATCATTTACCTCTCTTTTGCGAAAAATAATAGTTTCCCTGCCAACTGCGGCACATTCCGCCGGCTCAGGATGGATTTATGCGATCAGCTCAATGCTGGATACGCCGTAAGGACCAAGCCAATCTTGTCTTTGCCTGTACACGAAAGAGAGGGTACAAAGGAAAACCAGAAGATCTGCCGGGTTACTGTCGTTATTATATGCGCAGAATTTCGGATTGTCAATAGTAAATAAATATTATTTTATTTTCAAAGATTTTTTTGTAGATTTTCGACGGCTTCCATCAACGTGTCCACAACGGCCTCCGCCTCTGCCTGCGTCTGGGCCTCCGCCATGACGCGAATGAGCGGCTCCGTCCCCGAGGGACGGATCAAAATGCGTCCTGTGTCCGCCAGGCGTGTCTCTTCGCTGGAAATCAGGTCCTGCAGGGCAGCGCTGCGCATGATCGCCGTCTTTTCCTCGTTGGAGGCCACGCGCACATTCCGCAGAACCTGCGGGCAGCGGCGGACGGCGCCCGCCAGCTCGGAGGCCTTTTTACCGGATCTTGAAAGGATGGACAAAAACTGCAGCGCGGCCAGCTGGCCGTCTCCGGTCGTCATGTACTCCAGGAAGATGATATGTCCCGACTGCTCGCCGCCCAGTGCCATGTGCTCCTTCTGCATCAGCTCCAGCACATTCCGGTCGCCGACCGCCGCGCACAGAAGCCGCAGCCCCTGCTCCTTGCAGTACCGGTGCAGGCCCAGATTGGACATCACCGTCGCCACAAAGCCCTGCCCCGGCAGCCTTCCCTCCGCCGTCAGCGCGCGGGAGCAGACCGCCATAATCTGGTCGCCGTCAATCATTTCGCCGCGCTCGTCCACGGCAAGGCAGCGGTCTGCGTCGCCGTCAAAGGCGAGGCCCAGGTCATATCCGCCCTTGCGGACCTGCGCGCCGAGCCTTTCCAGGTGGGTGGAGCCGCAGCCGTCGTTGATATTGACGCCGTCCGGCTGGTCGCAGATATAATCCGCGCGCAGCGGGAAGCGGGAAAACAGACGCCGCGCGGTCACGCTGGCCGCTCCGTTCGCGCAGTCAAACAGCACGCGCAGCGGCCGGAGCTCCGGCACGGTCGAAGCCAGGTGCGCAAGGTATTCCTCCGCATGCTCCGGCTGATAGCGGACCTGACCGAGCGCCGCGCCGGTCCTGACCGGGAGCGCGCCCTCCTGCAGAATCCGCGCTTCGATCTCATCCTCCAGCGCATCGCTGAGCTTGAAGCCCTGCGCGGAAAAGAGCTTGATTCCGTTGTGCTCGTACGGATTGTGCGAGGCGGAAATCACAGCGCCCGCGTCCGCGCGCAGCCTTGTCGTCAGATAGGCCACCGCCGGCGTCGGAATGACGCCCAGCTCCAGCACATTGCAGCCGCAGGCCGTCAGCCCCGCCGCCAGCGCGCACTCCAGCATATCCGAGGAAATGCGCGTATCCTTGCCGATGACCACCAGCGGCTTTCTTTCATCATGCGGCAGGCTCAGCGCCACGGCCTGACCGATGCGGTAGGCAAGCTCGGGCGTCAGCTGCTCATTGGCGACGCCGCGGATTCCGTCTGTTCCAAATAATTTACCCATATAATTTCCATTCCTCTCAGAATTGCAGCTGCTCCGGCTGCGCGGTATTGGGGTCCGGCAGATGCAGATGCTCGTAGGCCAGATGCGTCACGCAGCGGCCGCGCGGCGTTCGGCTGAGAAAGCCGAGCTGCATCAGGTAGGGCTCGTAGACGTCCTCAAGGGTCACCGCCTCCTCGCCGATGGTTGCGGCCAGCGTTTCCAGCCCGACCGGGCCGCCGCCGTAGTTCTGGATGATGGCGCGGAGCATCCGCCGGTCGACCGCGTCCAGCCCCAGCTCGTCCACCTCAAGCTGCCCCAGCGCATGGTCCGCCGCCTCGCGGGTGATGACGCCGTCATGATAAACCTGCGCAAAATCCCGCACCCGGCGCAGAAGCCGGTTCGCAATCCGCGGCGTACCGCGGGAGCGCGCGGCCAGGGCCTGCGCGCCCGAGGGGGCGATTTCGATACCAAGCAGCGCCGCAGAGCGCGTTACGATGCGCGCAAGCTCCTCATGGGTATACAGCTCCAGCCGCAGCTGCACGCCGAAGCGGTCGCGAAGGGGGCTTGAGAGCTGGCCCGCGCGCGTCGTCGCGCCGATGAGCGTAAAGCGCGGCAGATCGAGCCGGATGGAATTTGCCGAGGGGCCCTTGCCGACGATGATATCAATCGCATAGTCCTCCATGGCCGGATACAGAATTTCCTCCACAGCGCGGTTCAGGCGGTGAATTTCATCGATGAAGAGAATGTCTCCCGCGGAGAGGTTGGTCAGCAGCGCCGCAAGATCCCCCGCCTTTTCGATGGCCGGGCCGGAGGTCACGCGGATGTTGACGCCCATCTCATTGGCAATGACGCCTGCAAGCGTCGTCTTTCCAAGTCCCGGCGGGCCGTAGAGCAAAACATGGTCCAGCGGCTCATTGCGGCGGCGCGCAGCCTCGATATAGACAGAAAGGTTCCCCTTCGCCTTCTCCTGCCCGGTGTAATCGCGCAGGAGCCTCGGGCGAAGGCTGACCTCGCCGTCGTCCATCGGCGTGACACCGGTCGTCACAATCGGGGCGTCAAAATCCTGTGAAAAATTCAGGCTCATAGCCGCGCCTCCTTACTTTGTGACCATCGCGCGCAGCGCGTGGCGGACAATTTCCTCTACGGACATATGCTCCGCGTCCACACCCTTGAGCGCAAGAGAAATTTCCGCCTGCGAATAGCCCAGGCTCGCCAGCGCGGCGGAAGCCTCTGCCGCGCGGTTTGTCAGCACGGCCGGGCCGGCCCCGGGTGCAGGCTGCGCGCCGGAAAGCTCCAGCTGCGCCGCCGCCGTCTTGTCGCGGAGCTCCAGAATGATGCGCTGCGCCATCTTCTTTCCCACGCCTGCGGCCATGGTCAGCGACTTTTCGTCCTGCGTCATGACGGCAAGCGTAAACTGCTCCGGACTCATGACGGACAAAAGCGCCAGCGCGGCCTTCGGCCCGACGCCGGATACGCCCAGCAGCGACTCAAAGCAGCGCAGCTCCTCCCTGGAGGAAAAGCCGAAAATATCAAACGCATCCTCGCGGACGTTGCAGTATGTATAAAGCTTTGCGGGCCTGCCGGGCTGCAGCGAGGCGAGCGTGTAATTTGTGGTATGGCAGGCGTAGCCCACGCCGCCGCAGTCGATCACGGCAAGATTCGCATCGAGCAGCGCAATCGTTCCGTTCAGGTAGTAAAACACAGTCTCAGCCTCC
Organism: uncultured Oscillospiraceae bacterium; assembly: GCA_934655935.1. Taxonomy (GTDB): domain Bacteria; phylum Bacillota; class Clostridia; order Oscillospirales; family Oscillospiraceae; genus CAG-170. Next base: position 11,039 of record CAKUHJ010000029.1, read on the forward strand.
GTTTGTTCCGGAATTTTGAAGCGCGGACAGCAGGGACGTCGTGCTCCGCGCATGGCACAGGGCAATGGCGATGGCGTCCGCCGCATCGTCCGGCCGGGCCGGCTTTTCCATTTTCAGAATCCGGCGCGTCATATCGATCACCTGATGCTTCTGCGCGCCGCCATAGCCCACCACCGCCTGCTTGACCTGGTTGGGGGTATATTCAAACAGCGCAGCGCCCGATTTGCAGATTGCAAGCAGAATCACGCCCCGGCCATGGCTGACGCCGATGCCGGTCGTCACGTTGTTGCCCCAGAACAGCTGCTCCACGGCGACGGCGTCCGGCTTAAGCGTGTCAAGAAGCTGCGTCATATCGTCGTAGAGCACGCACAGCCGCTGCGGGAACGGCAGCCCGGGCGGCGTGGTAATCACGCCGTAGTTCACAAGCCGCACGCTTCCGCGCTCTGCCTCCAGGACGCCAAAGCCCGTCGTCCCGTAGCCGGGGTCAATGCCAAGGATTCTCATCGCAGCCTCAGAATTTTCCGAAAATCTGCCAATAGCAGCTTCCCAGAACCGCGAAAATCACAACGGCCAGCAGCACCCACGCCAGAATCACCTGCGATTTTGGCCGGGGCGTATATTCCCCCTGCCCGCGCTGCGCCTGCTGCTCGCGCTCCGCGCTCTGATAGCTCAGCCGCTCTGTGCTGTGTTCCTCTGCCATGGCCTGCTCCCCCATTTTTGTTTTTTTCATTATAGCACACATTTTCGAGGATTTCAATCCACACGCAGCCCGACTTGACACCGGCGCAGATTGCTCTATAATGGAATTATAATCTGTTCACCCATGAACGAAGCAAGAGGGAAAACGCATGGAACCAGATGTGAAAACACTCTTTCAGATTACGCAGGCGGCCCACGCCTGCGGCCTTTCGCGCAGCACGCTGATGCGCATGGAGGAAAGGGGCCTGCTCACGCCGGCCTATGTCGCGCCGGAGAGCGGGCGGCGGTATTATGACAACCACAATGTCGCGCGGATTCTGCAGATTGAAAAATTCAGAAGGATGGGCCTGGACGCGGACGAAATCACCGCCTATTTTGCCCGCGGCGGCGAGGCGTCGGCGCTGCTCGCGGCGCTTGAAAGGCGCCTGAGCGACCTGCAGCGCAGCGCGGAGGAAATGCGGCTGCGGGCGGCGCAGAACGAAAACTTTTCCGTGCAGCTGATGACGCTGCCCGCCGTGACCTGCTGCATGCGCTGGCACCGGGGCTACAAGCTTACCGAGCGCTATGACGCGATGTATGATTTTTACAGTGCGTGCGTCCGCAGGGGCTGCGTGCTCTCGGACGAGCCGCTTTTTGCCATATCGGACCGGCGGGATTATCTGGAGGGCCGCATCGAGAACGAACCCTATCCCTATGCCGTGTGCGTCCCGGTGCGGCCGGAGAAGGCGCCCGCGGACGCGGTCGTGCTGCCGGAATGCCGCGCGCTGTCGGTGCTGTACTGCGGCGATTACAGCGGCATCGACGAGGCCTGGCTGACGCTCGGCCGCGAGGTGCGGGCACGGGGGCTGACCCCGGCTGCGCCGCCGCGTCTTCTGGGCATTGTCGCAGCCTACACAGGCCGCGAAATTGACACGCGGCGCTACTGCTCCAGACTGGTCCTGCCGGTAAAGGAGGATTCGGGCGGCAGCGCGACGCGGCGGCCCGCGGAACAGGCTTGACAGGCGCATTTTTCTTTGCTGCAGGGCGCTCCCGGGCCTGGGCGGCAGCTGCTGCGATTACCGGTATCTCGGCGACAAAAGTCCGGCGCTTGCAGCCTACCGGGATCTGGCGCAAATCTGAAAAAGCGAGAAGGGAGCCGGAGCTCCCTTCTCGCTTTATTGAACGCGAAGGGGCTTTTTGCCCCCTTCACACTTCCCCCGCTGCTCCGTTGCGGAGCTGCAGACCATAGTTTTTTGACAGTCTCAAATCCGATCTTTCTTTCACAGCGCAATCTCGGCCGGATACTGCTCCAGCAGCACGACGCCTGAGAGCTCCTGCGCAAAGCGCTGCAGATTGCGGCGGCACTTGCGGCGGATGCCGCTGACGTCCCGCTCATCGATCGGAATGTGATAAATATAATTCCGGCTGCTTGCCGCGTGCAGCAGCGCCCGCGTCTGCGGATAGGAAAGGAACTGTCCGTTCCAGAAGGCCGCGTCAAAGCGGCGGCCCTGCATGGCCCGCTCATGCGCGGCAACGTCGATATCCGCGTCGCCGCCAAGATAGACGCGCCTGCCCTCCGCCTCCACAATCACCGCCGCATTCGGCGGAAGCGCCGCGTGCGGCAGCGGCGTATGCGCAATCGGCTGCAGCTCTACCGTAAACACGCCGAAGCGGAAGCTCTGCGGCGGCGCGTCCTGCCGCTGCGGCAGGAGAACCGGCAGGCCCTGCGCGCACGCGCGGACGCGCGCGGGGGAATAATGGTCTGCGTGCGCGTGCGTGAACACCAGCGCCTGCAAACTGGAAAAATCCCCCTGCCGCGCGGAAAGCGCCGCAAATTCCGGCTCCGGGAGCGCATAAAAGGGCGGGCACGGCATTTCGTTCGGCGCGTCGACCAGCAGGCTCTGCCCCTGCGCGGTAAAAAGCAGCCCGCAATTACACAGCAGCGTCAGCTTCATTGCAGCATCTCCAGAAATTCCTGCTCGCTCAGGACGCGGATGCCCAGCTCGTTGGCCTTCTTGAGCTTGCTGCCCGCGTTTTCCCCGGCGACCACAAAGCTTGTCTTTTTAGAGACCGACGAGGCGGCCTTTCCGCCCAGGGCCTCAATTTTCTCCGTGGCCTCCTCGCGCGTAAACAGGCTCAGCGCGCCCGTCAGCACAAACGTCAGCCCCGCGAAGCGCTGCTCGGCTGTCTGGCGGCGGCTTTCCATGTTGACGCCCGCCGCGCGGAGCCGCGCAATCAGGTCCTGCGCCTGCTCGCTCTGGAAGTAGCGCCGGATATTTTCCGCCGTCGTCTGGCCAACGTCCGGCACCTGCGTCAGCTCCTCCTCAGAGGCCTGCATCAGCGCGTCCATCGTTCCGAAATGCGCCGCAAGCACCTTCGCCGCCTTCACGCCGACCTGGCGGATGCCCAGCGCGCACAGAAGCCGGGAAAGATCGTTCTGCTTGCTCGCCTCCAGCGAGGCCTTCAGATTGGCCGCCGATTTCTTCCCCTGCCCCGGCAGGGCCGCAAAGGCCCCAAAATCCAGGCTGTAGAGGTCGGCGGGATTGGAAATCATACGCTTTTCAATCAGCGTATCGACAATGGCCTCGCCAAGGCCGTCAATGTCCATGCCCTCGCGGCCGGCAAAGTGGCTGAGATTGCGCGAGAGCTGCGCCGGGCACTCCGCGCCCGTGCAGCGGAGCGCCGCTCCATCCTCATCGCGCACAACCTGCGCCCCGCAGACCGGACAGCGCTCCGGCAGGAAATACGGCTGCGCGGACGCCGGGCGCTTCTGCAGGACGACCTCAAGGACCTCCGGGATGATCTCCCCCGCCTTGCGCACCTTCACCGTGTCGCCGATGCGGATATCCTTCTGGGTGATAAAGTCCTGATTGTGGAGCGTCGCGGCGGTCACCGTCGTACCCGCCAGCCGCACCGGGCTCAGAACCGCGCGCGGCGTGAGAACGCCGGTGCGCCCCACCTGAATCTGAATGTCCTCCAGTACCGTCTGGCGCACCTCAGGCGGGTATTTGTACGCAGCGGCCCAGCGCGGGAATTTTGCCGTGCTGCCGAGCCGCTCCCGCGCGTCCAGCGCGTCCAGCTTCATAACCGCGCCGTCAATGTCAAAGCGGTAGTCTCCCCGCCCGTCGCCGATGCGCGCAATCTCCCGCTCGCATTCCTCCGCGCTCCGGCACAGAACATGCGGAATGACGCAGAAGCCCAAGCTCTGCAGATACTCCAGCGTCTGCGTATGGCTCCGGAACGTCCGGCCCTCGACAAGCTGCAGATTGAAAATGAGAATGTCAAGCCGGCGCTTTGCCGTAATTCTGGAGTCCAGCTGACGCAGGGACCCCGCCGCCGCGTTGCGCGGGTTGGCAAAGAGCGGCTTTCCCGCCTTTTCCTGTGCGGCGTTGAGCGCCTCAAAGCTGTCCTTCGGCATATAGACCTCGCCGCGCACAATCAGCCGCTCCGGCGCGCCGGTAAGCTTCATCGGAATCGTGCAGATGGTCTTGAGATTTTCCGTCACGTCCTCGCCCACCAGGCCGTCGCCGCGCGTGGCGCCGGTGGTAAACACACCGTTGATATACTCCAGCGCCACGGAAAGTCCGTCGACCTTCGGCTCGACGGAATAGACGGCCTCCGGCTCCTGCTGGCGCAGGCGCGCGTCGAACTCCTCCAGCTCCTGGAAGGAAAAGACGTCCTGCAGGCTCTCCAACGGCACCGCGTGCCGGACCTTCTGAAATTCGCTCAGCGCCTGCCCGCCCACGCGCTTCGTCGGGCTGACGGGCGAGGCGTACTGCGGATACTGCGCCTCCAGCTCCTCCAGCCTGCGCAGCATCCGGTCAAATTCAAAATCCGGAATCGTCGGCCGGTCCAGCACATAATATTCATAGCTGCAGCGCTCCAGCTCGGCGCTCAGCCGCTCCATCTCCTGCTTGATTTCCATGCTCATTCCATCCTTTGTTCCGAAAGGTTTCCAAGATACAGATAGCTCTGCGGCACACTGCCGACAACCACCGTCTGCGCAAGCATCACGTCGCTCTCCACATCCACGGATTCATAGCCCACGGGCGTAAGAATCGTGACGGTGATGCAGAAGCGCATCCGCAGCGTCTGCAGCGTCTGGTTGATGCCGGCGGCGGAAAACTCCGAGAAAAAATCCGCCCCTGACGAGGTCAGCGAGACCACCCGCACCGGCAGCTGTGCGCCGCGGCCCGCAAACAGCTCCGGCAGGAGCAGATTCCCGATGGGAATTCCCAGCTCCTCGGTGCTGATTTCATCCACAAGTCCGTCCAGAATTTCAAAAATTTCCGCCTTTAGCTGTGCAACCTGCCCCATATCCGTGCGCAGGGCTGTGATATGGCCGCTCTCGTCCTTCTCCAGAAGGACGATTTTTGTATAGTCCACGCTTCCCCTGCGGAGCTGGCGGGTAACCGCCTCGTTCATGGCGTTTGAGGCTGCGTTTTTCAGCTGGTTCTTCGCAACCTGCCGGATGTAGGGCGAAACACGCAGCTGCACGACGGCGGCCAGCACCGCGGCCAGCGCAATCAGAAGCGTCAGAATCAGCTTGCGGCGAAGCCGCTTCCTTCGGCTCATTTCCATCCCTCCTGTACGGCAGACTATGCCGCAGGAGGAGCGGTTATTCCTTGGTCATATGCTGCGAGGCGGTGTTTGCCATCAGCCTGCGCGTGCCGGTCTGGTCAAACGCGATTTCCAGCAGCGCGTCGTTTCCCATCGGCCGGACCGAAAGGACCATACCGCGGCCAAAGGCCTTGTGCCGGACCATATCGCCCGCGGCAAGCTGCAGCGCCGGCTTCTTTTTTTCCGTCTGCGCAAAGGGCGCGCGCCTTTCCGGGCGCTGCGGCGTCTGGCGGGGGAAGAAATCCTCCCCGCCGCCAAAGATGCGCTCTGCCCGTGCGCCTGCCGGGAAGCCGCTCTGCCCTGCGGAGGGCATAAAGCCAAGCTGCGGGCTGCTTTCCCGCTGGAGCGCGTCCTGCGGCAGCTCATCGGCAAAGCGGGACGGAAGGTTCGGCGTTGTGCGGCCAAACAGCGTTCTCTGGCGCGCAAAGCTCAAAGTCAGCCGCTCCTTCGCGCGCGTAAGGGCCACGTAGCAAAGCCTCCGCTCCTCCTCCAGCTCCTCCGCCTCGCCGATGCAACGGGCGCTGGGGAACAGCCCCTCCTCCATGCCCGGAAGGAAGACCTGCGGGAATTCCAGGCCCTTGGCCGCGTGCATGGTCATCATGACCACGGCGTCCGCCTCGGCGTCGTACTGCTCAATATCGGTATAAAGCGCGATTTCCTCCAGGAAGCCCGCAAGCGTCGGCGCGGGCGTTCCCTCCATGTAGCTGAGGATGCTGGACTTCAGCTCGCGGACGTTCTCCGCGCGCGTGCGCGACTCAATATCGTCCTTCTGCTCCAGCATGTCCAGATATCCCGTGCGCCGGAGCACCTCCTCGTAGAATTCCGGAAGCGGCGTCTGGGGAAGCAGCGCCGCGCAGCCCTCAATGAGCTGCGTGAAGGCCGAAAGCTTCGCCGCCGCCTTTTCCAGGCTCGGATATTCCTTTGCCTGCAGCAGCACCTGGTAGAGCGGCGCGCCCGCAGCAGCCGCCTGCCGCTGCGCCATTTCAAGCGTCTTTCCCCCGATGCCGCGGGGCGGCACGTTGATGATTCTGCGCAGCCGCAGCTCGTCCGCGCGGTTGTGGATCAGACACAGATAGGCCAGCATGTCCTTGACCTCGGCGCGGTCAAAAAAGCGCGTGCCGCCGATGATCCGGTACGGAATGCCGCTGCGCTTGAGCGCGCGCTCGAGCGCGTTCGACTGCGCGTTCATCCGGTAAAGGATGGCGTAGTCCCTGAAATTCCGTCCGCGCGAGCGGGAAACGATCTGGCCGGCGATATAATCCGCCTCGTCATGCTCGTTTGCAGCCTCGTAAAGCGTAATCGCCTCTCCGGCGTTGTTTCTGGTCCAGAGCTTTTTGCCCTTCCGCCCGCGGTTGTGCGCGATCACGGCGTTGGCCGCGTCCAGAATGGCC
>CAKUHJ010000030.1 GCA_934655935.1 uncultured Oscillospiraceae bacterium
GAGCAGCCTTCCGATACCCGCGAGAATGCTCTGCTCGCCGCTCTGGACGACGTTCAGCCGCAGATCAAAGCTCTGCAGGAACCAGATGACAATGGTCGCGAGGAAAATGACCGTAAAGGCGCGGGTCAGAAAGTCCTTCGCCTTTTCCCACAGCAGAAGCCCCACGCTTTTGACACTCGGCAGGCGGTAGTTTGGAAGCTCCATGACAAACGGAACCGGGCGGCCCTGGAAGGCCGTCTTGAGCACCAGCGCCGCAAGAATTCCCATGGCGATTCCGAATGCATACAGCCCGATCATGACCAGGGCCGCATGCTCCGGGAAGAACGCAGCGGAGAAAAACGCGTAGATCGGGATTTTGGCCGAGCAGCTCATAAACGGCGTCAGGAGAATGGTCATGGTCCTGTCCCGCTCGGACGGAAGCGTCCGCGCAGCCATCACCGCGGGGACCGTACAGCCGAAGCCGATCAGCATCGGGACAATGGATTTTCCGGAGAGGCCCAGCCGCCGCAGCAGCTTGTCCATGAAAAAGGCCACGCGCGCCATATAGCCGGTATCCTCCAGAATGGAGAGGAAGAAGAACAGCGTCACAATGACGGGCAGGAAGCTGACCACCGCGCCGACGCCCTGGAAAATACCGTCCACGACCAGACTCTGGACCACCGGATTGATTCCGTAAAGGCTCAGCCCGCGGTCGACCAGCGCGGAAAGCGCGTCGATGCCGCCGGCAAGAAGCCCCTGGAAAAACGCGCCGATCACGTGAAAGGTCAGATAGAAAATCAGCAGCATGATCCCGAGGAAGACTGGCAGCGCCGTAAAGCGCCCGGTCAGAATTTTATCCGCGCGGATGCTGCGCAGCCGCTGGCGCGAGGCGTGCGGCTTGACCATCGCCCTGGAAACAAGCCCCTCTATGTAGCTGTAGCGCATATCGGCCAGCGCGGCGTTCCGGTCCAGGCCGCGTTCCTGCTCCATCTGGATAACGGAATGCTCGATGAGCTCCTTTTCGTTTTCGTCCAGCTGCAGCTCCTGCGCAAGCGCCTCGTCGCCCTCAATCAGCCAGGTCGCGGCAAAGCGCGTCTGGACGCCGGCCCGCTGCGCATGGTCCTCAATCTGATGGCATACGGCGTGGATGCAGCGGTGCACCGGGCCGGGCGCGCAGAAATCGTAGACCTTTGGCGTCTGCTTTGCGCCGGCGGCGCGCACCGCCTCCTGAATCAACTCCGCAACGCCGTCCCCCGTCGCCGCGCAGATGGGCACGACCGGAATGCCGAGGCCCTCCGAGAGCTTTTCCACATCAATCGAGCCACCGTTTTCCGTCAGCTCGTCCATCATATTGGCTGCCAGCACCATGGGCGTCTGCAGCGTCAGCAGCTGCAGCGTCAGATAGAGGTTGCGTTCCAGATTGGTCACGTCGACAATATTAATGATGGCGTCCGGCTTCTGATGGAGGATAAAATCCCGCGTTACAATCTCCTCCGCCGTATAGGGCCGGAGCGAATAGATACCCGGCAGGTCGACGACGCTGCAGTTTTTCATGCCCCGGACCTCGCCGGATTTTTGCTCGACGGTGACGCCGGGGAAGTTGCCCACGTGCTGGTTGGCGCCCGTCAGCTGATTGAAGAGCGTGGTCTTGCCGCAGTTCTGATTCCCGGCCAAGGCAAAAATCATAGCGTTTCCTCCTCTACGGCGATGCTCCGCGCATCCTCCAGCCGGAGCGTCAGCACGTATCCGCGCAGCGAAAGCTCCATCGGGTCTCCCAGCGGCGCAACCTTGCTGACCACCACCCGCGTGCCCGGAATCAGGCCCATATCCAGCAGGCGGCAGCGCAGCAGCCCCTCGCCGCCGACGGCTGTAATCACGCCGCAGCGCCCAGCCTTCAGTTCATCCAATGTCATGTGTCTGGTCTCCTTGTAAAGTTAGGTTTCACGAACTTAAGTCAAAAACAGAATACCGCAGAACCGGTCAAAAATCAAGGGCGGCCGCCGTGCAGGGTTCACAAAAATGTCACGAATGGAGCCCCGCCATATGGTAGACTATTCCCAGAGGAGTGAACCGAAACCATGAATATTTTATTTTTTCTTACGCCGAAGGCCATGTGCGCCTATATAGACGCCGACTCCACGCTGCGCCAGGCGATGGAGCGCATGGAAAACTCCGGTTATGCGGCGCTGCCGGTCCTGGACCGGGACGGGCACTACTGCGGCACGCTCACGGAGGGAGACCTTCTCTGGGCGCTGAAGGGCCTTTGCGTTATGGACCTGCGGCAGACGGAGGCCCATCATATCAGCGAGCTGAAGGCCCGCCGCACCCTGCACCCGGTGACGGCGGATACGCGCATTGAAGACCTGCTTTCCACCGCGGCCGACCAGAACTTTGTCCCGGTGGTGGACGACAAGGGCGATTTCATCGGCATCATCACCCGGCGCAGCATCCTGAAATTCTTCCAGGAGAAGGCCTACTTCGCAGAATAAAATTCCCAGTTTTCCAAAAACAGGTTTAAACGGCGGCGCCTCCGGCGATACTAGGCTTCGGAGGTGCTGAAACATGCAACACGAAAGCAACCATGAAAAATCCAGATTTGAAGCTGTCCGGAAATTCTTCGAGGCCAGGGGCTACTACATAGCCCTGATCCTGTGCATTTTTGCCGTCGGGATCTCTGGCTATCTGTTTGTATCCGGAGCAGTGGAGGAAAAGAACGCGCTGGAGCAGCCGGCGCTCTCTGTAGCGACCAAGGCGGACGATCCGCAGTCGCACACGCAGCGGCAGACGCAGCCTGCCTCCGCGCCGGCGCAGGACGAGGCCGCTTCCGGCCGCACGGCGGAGGCCTCTGCCAGCGTGACGCAGGACGAGCTTGTCCGGCAGACGGCGGAAAAAATCCGCGTCTGGCCGCTCTCCGGCGAGCAGCAGCGCATTTACAGCGTTGACGCGCTCCTGTTCAACGAAACCACAAACGACTGGCGCACGCACGACGGCGTCGATCTGACCGCCGCGTTGGGTCAGCCGGTTCTGGCCAGCTGCGCAGGAAGCGTGACGGCGGTATACGACGACGAGTATCTCGGAACCACCGTCGTTCTGAGCCACGAGGGCGGCTACACCACGCATTACTCCAACCTCGCGGCCATGCCGAATGTCTCCGCGGGCGATGCGGTCAGGGCCGGGGACGTCATCGGCGCAGTCGGAGAGACGGCGCTTCTGGAGGCCGGTGAGGAGCCGCACCTGCACTTTGCTGTCTGCCTTGGCGGCGCGCCGGTCGACCCGGCACAGTTTATCGGCGAATCCTGAAAAACCAAACGAGCCCGCTCCGGCCTTGCGCCGGGGCGGGCTGTAGTCTGTCAATATGTCAGTCAATATCGCGGACAACCTCTCCGACCGGCTCGTCCAGCCGCTCCGGATGCGCGAGGAAGCGCTTCATGTACTTCAGGACCGTTGCGAAATAGAAGCCGTCGCAGATGCGCTCGTCGGTGTTCACGATGTAGTCGACATACTTGCGGTGCACCAGATTTCCCTCCGCGTCCAGCTCGTTCGCGTGGCGCTTGCAGCCAAAGGCGCAGAAGACGGGCAGATTGCCGAAATCATAGAGGTGGTGCAGAATCGGCGGGATGCCCAACGAGCCCATGGAGGTAAAGAAGATCGAGCCGTGGAACGGGCTGACCTCCAGCAGGAACTTGGGAAGCAGGCCAAAATAGTCGATCAGCTTCAGAAGCCACACCGTAAACTTGAACAGCACGCCCGGAATCATGGAGAGGACCTTGGCCGTCTTGTCAAAATCACTGCCCAGGGCCTGGCCCTGAATCGCGGCGACGCCGGCGTTGAACTTTTCATAGATGATTTCCGGCGTATCGGTCGGCTTCAGGTGAAGCTTCATGATCGATTCCGAAGCGTCGGTGGCCATTTCCGTCTTGACGACCATGCAGAACTGAATGTCGTCGTCCCGGGAGAAGACCTGCTGGCCGGAGAGGAAGCGGTTGACCGCCGGATATTTTGCCACCGCGCGGACATAGGCCGAGAGGAACACGTGCGCGATGCCGAAGTTCGTCATGCCGGCGCGGCGCTTTTCACGGATGTAGCGCTCCATGGCGGTGATCTCCACGCTGTCGCGGATGCAGTTGGACGCGGCGCAGCGGTCGGGCATGATGTAGTTGGCAACGGTCTGCATGGGCTCGATGGTGCGAAGCTTCCGCCCGTCCGGCCGGTCGCCGAAGGTTGCGTGATACCGCCCGTCCGTATGCGGCTGCATGGACACCGCCGCCAGGAAGCCTGCAAACAGGAACAGGATATCCGGCAGCGCCGGCAGAAGAAGCGCGGGGGTGAGCGTCTGCGCGCGCAGGCCCTGCGCCGCAGAGTATACCACCACGCCAAGGGACGCGCCGAGCGCCAGAATGAGCAGCCAGTTGTTCTGAAGCTTTCCCGCGACCGTTGCCGTATAGAGCGCGGCGATGGCGAGGTAGGCGACCCAGAACACGAACCGCAGCGCAAGCGGATACCCCGCCGCGGAGATTTTGAAGCCATAGTAGACGGCCAGCAGGTATACCGGCAGCGCCGTCTGGTAAAAGCGTTCCCTGCCGTCCAGCAGGAGAATCAGCGCATAGCTCAGGCAGCCAACCACCGGCAGGACAAGCTGCAGCCACACCGTCTTTGGATCCGCGCCTTTCCCGCAGATCGCCGCGATGCGCAGTCCCGACGAGGCCACCAGCGCCAGCGCAGCCAGCCAGACAAGCACGTTTTTCCGGCTGACATAATAAGAAGTTCTTGTTTTCATGCTTTCATCATATCAACAGCCACAGGCAAATGCAATCATAACTTGCGCTCTGGCGCCAAAATTCGTCTGGAAAAACTGCGCCGGATGTGCTAAACTGACGCTGAATCATACAAAAAGGGTGAACGCGTCATGAGCGGCTTCCGCTATTACATGCTCAATAAGCCGCAGGGACTGCTGTCCGCCTGCGCCGACCGCACGCGCCCCACGGTCATGGAATGCTTTCCGCCGGAGCTGCGGGAGGGCCTGCACCCGGTCGGGCGGCTTGACAAGGATACGGAGGGCTTTCTGATCCTGACCGACGACGGAATGCTGGACCAGAGGCTTCTGCGCCCGGAGCGCCATGTGCGGAAGGAATATGAATTTTACGCCTTCGGCCGGCTCGGCGAGGCGGAGTTCGCCCGGCTGAGCGCGGGCGTCGCGCTGGAGGGCAGCGGCTACCGTACCCGGCCCTGCGAAACGATCCTTCTGCCGCCGCAGACCATCGGCTCGTGCGAGGCCTTCCTGCCTCAGTTCCGGAAGAGCCGGTTTTTAAAGAACCCGTACAGGCCCGTCACCCATGGAATCCTTTATCTGACAGAGGGACGCAAGCATCAGGTCAAGCTGATGGTCAAGGCGATGGGCGGGCATGTGTTCTGGCTCCGGCGGCACGCCATCGGTCCGGTCCGGCTGGACCCGGCGCTGCAGCCCGGCCAGTACCGCGCGCTTTTCCCGCAGGAGCTGGAGGCGCTGCTTCAGACGGAGGAGAAATCATGAGAAGAAGCGGCCGCGAGATAGCAGGCCGCGCCGAAATCCTGCAGGCCGATGTAAAGAAGCTTCACTGCAAGGAACACAGAAAGTGAGGAACCTGGGATGAATGAATTTGAACGCGCGCATCTGCCGGAGGTTTACCGGCCGCTCTCACCCTGGAGCTATTTCGGGCTTGAGATCCTGTATGCGCTGCCGGTAATCGGCTGGGTTTTCCTGATCTGCCACGCGCTGGGGAGCCGGAACGTCAACAAGCGGAACTTTGCGCGCAGCTTTTTCTGCGTCTATGTCGTGCTTCTGATTCTGGCGCTGGCGCTCTACCTTACGGGCGCGCTTGCCTCGTTCCGGGACGTCGTTCCCGGTACGACGGTTTAGGCCCGCGGCCTGTCCCGCGCTGTAAGCCACACAACGGCGGCGGTCCGGTCGTCCGGCTCCGCTTCCGCGGCCTGCGAAAGAAGCCTCTGCGCCAGAAGGCCGCCCGGCAGCGCCGCGTCCTTTTCCAGAAGCTCCGCGCATGCGCACGGCTCCAGCCCGTCTGAAACCATGATAAGCCGCGCGCCGGCCCGCAGCCGGAGCGGAATCTGCTGCACCTGCGTTTCGCGCAGCCCAGGCGGCGGCGAGAGCGCGCCCAGGCGCTCGACCTGCTCCGCGGCGGTCAGGTAGGAGTAGGCCGCGCCGCATTTATAGAGCGCTCCGCGCGCGGAAACGAGGCTCAGCTCCAGAAGATCGACCGTTGCAAAGCCCTCTGCGCCGGAAAGAAGATAACGCGTATTGAGAAAGCGGATCGCATCCGGCGCCGCAAAGCCGAGGCGAAGCAGCCGCTCAAGCAGCGCGGCGGCTTCCGCGGCCTGCCGGTGCGCCTGCGCGCCGGTCCCCATGCCGTCGCACAGAAGCAGATAGTAAGCAGAGCCAAGCGTAAAGCTTTTTAAAAGGTCTCCGCTGACGCCGCTGGCGCTTTTCGCGGCGGCCGCGCTGCAAAGCCGGGGAGAAAAGCGAGCCCGCCCGCCCGGCGTGCGTGCGCGCGGAATTTTCAGATAAGCGCCGAGCGCCCGGTACTGCCAGCAAAGGAGCGTGCGCGCGGCCTGAAGCCTGGCGTCCGCCTGCGCGCGTGCGCGGGAAAGCGCCGCCTCCTGCGCCGAGCGCTCCGGCTGCTCCTCAGGCTGCGGAGGCGTATCCAGGACGTCGGAAAGGGCCTGCAAAAGCGCGGCGGCCTCCTGCGCAGAGGCCGGAGTCTCCGGCTCCGGCTTTTCCTGCGCGCGGCGCCGGAGCGCCAGCGTACTGGCGGCAAAAAGCGAAGCCGGGCGAAGCAGCAGCGAGAAAAGCGCCAGCGCGCCGCCCTCGCCGCCAAGAAACAGCGGCAGCGCAATCAGAAAATACAGAACGCTTCCTGCCAGCGGCACAAGCCCGCGCCGCGCGGAGGAAAGCTGGGGAAAAAGCGCCGCGGCCGCGAGAAAGACAAAGCCTGCCGCGCCGTGGCACAGAGCGGTCTGCCAGCCCCAGAAGAGCGCGCTTCCGACGCTTCCGCCCAGCCAGAAGCAGACGCTCCCGGCCCCGAACGGCGCACACAGCGGAACGGCGAGGGCAAGCGGCAGCGGAATTTTCCAGAGCCCCGCGCCCCCTGCAAGCAGGCCAATGGCCAGGCGCAGCAGACACGCGGGCAGCCTCAGCCGGATTTCGCGCAGCTGCAGCCGCCGGTTATCCGGATTTTCCCATGTACGCCGCAGCGCCGCAAACCGCATGGCCTGTACCTCCCGCTTCTGATACTGCGATGATACCGGCTTTTTGCGGCGAAGCGCGTCGGGAAATCGTCCGGGAAATCTGCCATGCGGGCAGCGGCCGCAGGAAAATCGGGAAGGGGCTTGCGGGAAGCGGGAAAACAGGCTACAATACAGAGGATTTTAACGGCGCCCGCGCCGCGCGGAGGACCGCGCGGCCGCCGGAGCGCCTGGAGGGACAGCATGGGAAAGGAACAGGAAATCAAGCTCGCCGTGTCGGATCTGCAGCTGCTGGACTGCATTCTCTGCGACCGGGAGCTCCAGCCGCGTCTGCTGGAGCCCTACCGCTATATCCGGATGCACACCACCTATTATGACACGCAGGACGAGTTCCTGCGCGCGCACAGATGGACGCTCCGCCTGCGCACGGAAAATGACCGGAGCGTCGTAACCGTGAAGACGCCGGGCGAAAACGGCGCGCGCGGAGAGTGGGAAACCGAGGCCGAATTTCTGGACAAGGCGCTGCCGGAGCTTGTACGGCTGGGCGCGCCGGCGGAGCTTGCCGCGCTGGACGCGCAGCAGCTTGCGCCGGTCTGCGGCGCAAGCTTTACCCGCATCACGGCGGAGCTCCGGGTGGACGAGGAAACCACCTGCATGATCTGCGGGGATGTGGGCGAGCTCCGGCGCGAGGGGCGCAGCGCCCTTCTTTGCGAGCTGGAGCTGGAGCTGAAGGACGGCAGCTGGGCGGCGCTGCGCGCGTACGCGCGGACGCTTGCCGCGCGCTACGGCCTGCAGGAGGAGCCGCGCAGCAAGCATGAACGCGCCAGAAGTCTGTGATTTACGGGGGACATTATGAACGAAAACAGAAAAATGAATCTCAGCATGCTCTGTGATTATTATGAGCTGACCATGGGAAACGGCTATCTGGCCAGCGGCCTGCAGGACCGGATCACGTATTTTGACGTGTTTTTCCGCTCCGTGCCCGATCGCGGCGGCTTTGCCATTGCAGCGGGGCTGGAGCAGGTGATCGCCTACATTCAGCAGCTGCATTTTGACGAGGAGGATCTGGCCTATCTTCGCTCCCGGAATATGTTCCGGGAGGAATTTCTGGAGTATCTTCGCAATTTCCGCTTTACCGGCGATATCTGGGCCGTGCCGGAGGGCACGCCGATTTTCCCGCGCGAACCGATCATGACCATCCGCGCGCCGGCCATTCAGGCCCAGCTCATCGAGACCTTTGTGCTGCTGGCCATCAACCATCAGAGCCTGATCGCCACCAAGGCCAACCGCGTCGTCCGTGCGGCCCAGGGAAGAACGGTTCTGGAATTCGGCTCCCGGCGGGCGCAGGGCTCGGACGCGGCGGTTCTCGGCGCGCGCGCGGCCTTCATCGGCGGCTGCAAGGGCACGGCCTGCACGCTGACGGACCTGGAATACGGCGTGCCTGCGGGCGGAACCATGGCGCACGCCTGGGTCCAGATGTTCGACTCGGAATACGAGGCCTTCCGCGCCTACTGTGAAATCTATCCGGAGAATCCCACGCTTCTGGTCGATACCTACAATACGCTGCACTCCGGCGTGCCAAACGCCATCCGCGTTTTTAACGAGGTTCTGAAGCCCCGCGGCCTGACGCGCTGCGGCATCCGCCTCGATTCCGGCGACATGACCTATCTGACGAAGAAGGCCCGGAAAATGCTGGACGATGCGGGCTGGCAGAGCTGCCAGATTTCCTGCTCAAACTCTCTGGACGAGTATCTGATTCAGGATCTTCTGAACCAGGGCGCACAGATTGATCTGTTCGGCGTCGGCGAGCGGCTGATTACCGCGCGCTCCGAGCCTGTCTTCGGCGGCGTTTACAAGCTGGCCGCCGTGGAGGACGCGGAGGGGCGGATTATCCCCAAGATCAAAATCAGCGAAAACGTCGGCAAGATTACAAATCCTCATTTCAAAAAGCTCTACCGCTTCTACGGAAACGACACCGGCAAGGCCATCGCAGACTATCTGTGCCTGCACGACGAGACGGTGGACGACAGCCGGGATCTTGAAATCTTTGACCCCGAGGCGACCTGGAAGCGCAAGCGGGTCTATAACTTTACCGCGCGGGAGCTGCTTGTGCCGATCTTCAGAAACGGCGAGCTGGTCTATGAGCTTCCCAGACTCCCGGATATTCAGGCCTACTGCGCCGAACAGGTCGATACGCTCTGGGACGAGGTCAAGCGCTTTGACAACCCGCACACCTATTATGTGGACCTGTCGCAGAAGCTCTGGGACACGAAGGACCGCCTGCTGCACAGCGCCGCGGCGCACGGATGAAGACCGGCGCGAAAAAAGTCGCGCTCTGCGGCATGCTGGGCGCGCTCAGCGCCGTCATCCTGACGCTGGGAGGCCTGGTTCCGGCGGCGACCTTCTGCTGCCCGATGCTGGCAAGCCTGTCTGTTCTTGCAGGCTTCCTTGCCTGCGGCGCGCAGGGCGGAAGGCTTCTGTTTCTGCTCAGCGCGGCGCTGGGCCTGCTTCTGGGCCCGGACAAGGAGGCGGCCATGCTCTATGCGGCGCTCGGCTGGTATCCGCTGGTAAAGTCCCGCCTTGACCGGAGGCCCCGGCCGGTCCGCCTTGCGCAGAAGCTTCTTCTGGTAAACCTTGCAGGCGGAGCCTGCTACGCGATTTTGCTGTTCGGCTTCCGGCTGCAGAGCCTGCAAAGTGAGCTTCGGGAAGCCGGAAGGCTTCTGCTTCTTTTGCTGCTTGCGGGCGGAAACGCGGTGTTCTTTCTTTACGATGCATTGCTCGCACGCCTGACGCCGGCGCTGCAAAGGCGGCTTCAGAAATTCTGCTGAGCCGTTTTCCCGGCGCTCGCCTGTCGTCAAAAAGCCTCGCAGAGACTGTCAAAAATATGATATACAGCTCTGCGGCAGAGCAGCGGGGGTAGTGTGAAGGGGGCAAAAAGCCCCCTTCACGTTTAATCAAGCGGGGTGAAAAGACTTTTTCGCCCCGCTGGGGCGCAGCTTTATCCGCCGGTCTGAAACATGGCGTTCAGAAGGCAGAAGCCCGCCGTGAACGGGCGCATGAAGTTCCAGACGCCAAGGCCCAGAAAGCCGTATTCCCGGACGAGATCAAATTTTGCCTGCGCGCTTCTGGGGTCCTCGAACCACACCTCGTGGATGTGTCCCTGCGCATCGGTATAGGAGAACCACGGCGTCTGTGCGGTCTCGTCGAAGCGGATCTGCGCGCCGTAGCGGACGGCCAGCAGCGGCGCTTCCTCATTGCCGATGCTTCTGGCCCGGCTTTCCTGCGGCCTGTAGGGAAGCGTCCAGTCATAGCCGTAGTTCGGAAAGCCCATCAGAATTTTCTCCGGCGGAATCTGCGCCACCGCGTAATCCAGCACGCGCCGCACCTGCGGCAGCGGGGCAACCGCCATCGGCGGGCCGTAGATATAGCCCCATTCATAGCTCATGATCAATACCGCGTCGCAGCTTTCCCCGACACGCGCATAATCGTGCCCCTCGTAAAGGACGCCCGGCTGGTCCGAGGCCGTCTTGGGCGCGAGCGCCGCAATGAGCGGATAGCCCTGCGGCTGCAGGCGCTTATGAAGCAGGGCAAGAAACTCCGCGTAGGCCTGCGCCAGCTCCGCGCCCAGAAATTCAAAGTCAACGTCCAGCCCCTCATAGCCGCGAAGCTCCATTTGCGCAAGCACCGCGTCCGCCAGCGCCTGCTGCGCAGCCGGACTTTCGAGCACGCGCCGCGCGCGCTCAGAGGAAAAGCTCCCGCTTTCCGTGAGCGTGGAAAGATGCAGAAACGGCCTGACCTGGTAGCGCGCAGCCAGGGCGATAAGCGCCTCGTCCTCCAGCGCAACCAGCCCGCCCTGCTCCGTAATGCCGTAGGTAAAGGGAACCAGGACGCGGGCATACGGCAGAATTCCGCGCAGGACCTCCTGCCGGACAAAGGGATAGGCGTAGCCGGTCAGGACCGTCTGCCGCAGCGGCGCTTCCTCCAGCTCCGTCACCAGTACCTGGCCGGGATAGAGCGCCGTCTGCGCGGCAAGATTCGGATTCATGCGAAGAAGAGCTCGTACGCTCTGCCCGCTCTGCTGCGCAAGCGAAAAAAGCGTGTCGCCGGGAGCGACCGTCCGCGTCTGTTCCGGCCGCAGCACAATCAGCGCCTGCCCCACCGCAAGCGCATAGGGCGGCGTCAGGCCGTTGCAGCGCGCCAGAAAGCCGGGCGAAAGCTGATAGAGCCGCCCGATTGACGAGAGCGTCTGCCCCGCGGAAACCACATGGATCTGCATTGCCTCACCTCCACAGGCATCCATATGCGCGGGCAGAGAAAAAATTTCAGAAAAACATCCCCCGGGGGAGCTTAAAATTCCGGAAGCCTTCTGCTAGAATACACACCAGCTCATCAATCTGGAGGCTTTTATGAAACGTATTTTTTCGCTGCTTCTGGCCGCCGCCATGCTGGCCGGCCTTGCCGCCTGCGCTGCGCCCGTGCAGAATGCGCCCGCAGAGGGCTCCACGCTGGTCTATGGCTCCGGCGATTATACCCGCATCAATCCCGCCATGGACGAGCATGGCGAAATCAACCTTCTTCTGTTTAACGGCCTGACGGCGCACGACGGCGAAAACAACGTCGTGCCCGGTCTGGCGGAAAGCTGGGATTACGACGAAGCCGCGTGCACCTATACCTTCCACCTCCGCAGCGGCCTAAGCTGGCACGACGGCGAGCGCGTCACCGCGCAGGACGTCAAATTTACCATCGAAAGCATCATGGACCCGGAAAACGGCTCGGAAAACGCGCCGAACTTTGAAGACGTCGAGCAGATTACCGTTCCGGATGATCAGACGGTCGTCTTCCATCTGGCCGCGCCGAACGCAGCCTTCCTGGACTATATGACCATGGCGGTTCTGCCGCAGCACCTGCTTGCGGGCGAGGATATGCAGACCTCCGACTTTTTCCGCGCGCCGGTCGGCACGGGCCCTTACAAGCTTGAAAGCTGGGACGCAGGACAGTCCATCGTTCTGGTGAAGAACGAAGCGTATTACAAGGGCGCGCCGTCCATCGACCGCATCGTCTTCAAGATCGTTCCGGACGATAACGCGCAGGCCATGCAGCTGGAATCGGGCGAGCTGGACCTGGCGCTGCTGGACCCGAAAAACGCAGCCTCCTTCCAGGGCAAGGACGGCTTTACCTGCTACGACATGAAAACCAGCGATTACCGCGGAATCCTGTTTAACTTCTGGAACGATTACTGGACGGAAAACCGGGACCTGATTCCCGCAATCTGCTACGCGATCGACCGGCAGGCCATTGTAGACGCTGTGCTGCTCGGCCAGGGCATGCCCGCCTACGGCCCGCTGCAAAGAAATATCTACAACAACGAAAATGTCGAGCACTACGACTATAACCCGGAAAAGGCGCAGAGTCTTCTTGAGGCCGCCGGCTGCGTCATGGGCGAAAACGGCTATTATGAACGCGGCGGCGCGGAGGTTGGCTTTGTCATCAGCGTAATGGCCGGCGAGCAGGACCGCATTGACATTGCCCAGGCCGCGGCGCAGCAGCTGCGCGAGGTTGGAATCCACTGCACCGTGGACATTCCGGCCAAGATGGACTGGGGCGGCCAGATGGCCTGCCTGATCGGCTGGGGCAGCCCCTTTGACGCAGACGACCACACCTACAAGGTCTTCGGCACCGATAAGGGCGCAAATTACTCCGGCTATTCCAACGCGGAGGTGGACCGCTGTCTGACCCAGGCCCGGGAAACGACGGACCCGGATGCGCGGCGCGCGGCCTACGCAGACTTCCAGACTGCGCTTGCCGCAGACCCCGCGTATGCCTTTATCTGCTATATCGACGCAAATTACGTCGCCGCCTCGAAGCTCCACGGAATCTCTGTCCAGACCGTAATGGGGCATCACGGCGTCGGCATCTTCTGGAACGTCGATACCTGGACCATTGAAGCATGAAATCAGCTTGCCTGCGCTGGGAGAGCTCCGCTCTCCCAGCGCGGCGTATTGCTCTGAAGGGGGAAACTTATGGAAAAGCTCTTGGAGGTCAACCGCCTGTGCGTTCGCTTTCCGACGCCGCAGGGCGTGGTGGAGGCCGTCCGGGACGTCAGCTTCTGCCTGCAGAAGGGTGAGGTGCTTGCCATCGTCGGCGAATCCGGCTGCGGAAAAAGCGCGCTCTGCAAGGCGATTATGCGCCTTCTGCCGCGCAGCGCGCAGATGGAGGCGGACAGCATTCTTGTAAACGGCGTCGACCTTGCCCCCTATTCCGAGCGGCAGATGCAGAGGCTGCGCGGAAAGCTCTTTTCCATGGTCCTTCAGGACCCAATGAGCGCGCTCAACCCCAGCATGCGCATCGCGCAGCAGCTTGCCGAGGCCGTCCGCGTGCACGAGCCCCGTCTGCGGGGGCAGGCGCTGGAGCGCAGAGTTCTGGAGCTTCTGGAGCTGGTCGGCATAGAACGGCCCGCGGAGCGCGCGCAGCTCTATCCCTTCTCCTTTTCCGGCGGCATGCGCCAGCGGATTGTCATGGCCATTGCGCTGGCCGCAAAGCCCCAGATTCTCTTTGCCGACGAGCCGACCACCGCGCTGGACGTTACGGTGCAGGCACAGATTCTGGATCTTCTGCGTTCGCTGCAGAAAAAGCTCGGTACGGCGACCGTTCTGGTCTCGCATGATCTTGGCGTGGTCGCGCGCTGCGCGGACCGCGTGGCCGTGATGTACGCGGGAAAAATCGTGGAAATCGGTACTGCAGAAGAGATTTATTACGATCCCCGGCACCCGTATACCTGGGCCCTGCTGCGCGCGCTTCCGGCGCTTGCCAGACGCGGGCAGCCGCTGGCCGCGATACCGGGCATGCCGCCTACGCTCATCTGCCCGCCGCAGGCAGACGCCTTTGCCTGCCGGAACGAGTACGCGCTGAAAATTGACTACGAGCAGGCGCCGCCCATGTTTGAAGTTTCGCCGACGCATTTCGCGGCGACCTGGCTTCTTGACCCGCGCGCACCCCGGATCACCCCGCCCATAGGAGGCCGACGGCATGCCGAATGATGAAATCCTTCTTTCCATAGAACATCTGACGCACCGGTATCGCCTGAACCGGCGTCTGAGCGTCTGCGCGGTCGACGATCTGTCCCTGCAGCTGCGGCGCGGGGAAATTCTGGGCCTGGTCGGAGAATCCGGCTCCGGAAAGTCCACGCTTGCGCGCTGCGTCATGAATCTCTGCCGCCCGTGCGCGGGGCACATCTTCTTTCACGGCGTCGACATATGCGACCCGGCGCAGTTCCGGAAAAACCGGCGCTTCCTGCAGCAGGCCCGGCAGATGATCTTTCAGGATTCGACCTCCAGTCTGGACCCCCGCATGCGCGTGTGCGACGTCATTGCAGAGCCCATGCGCATCCAGCGCAGAACGCCGCCCCGCGGCTCTATGCGGATGGAGGCGGCATTCCAGATGAAATACGTCGGCCTGGATGCAATGTATCTGGATAAATATCCAACTGAGCTCTCCGGCGGGCAGCGCCAGCGCGTGGCCATAGCGCGCGCGCTGTGCATGGAGCCGGAGCTTCTTGTGGCCGACGAGCCGGTGTCCTCGCTGGATGTGTCCATCCAGGCGCAGATCGTCAACCTCTTCCGCCATCTGCAGGCGGAGCACGGCTTTACGTTTCTCTTCATCGCGCACGATCTTTCGATGGTGGAATATCTCTGCGACCGGGTCGGCGTGATGTACCGCGGAAAGCTTGTGGAGCTGGCGCCGGCCCAGGAGCTGTATGAAAATCCGCTGCACCCGTATACCAGGGCGTTGCTCGCTTCGATTCCCTATCCGGACCCCATCCGGGAGCGGGCCAGAAAGCCGGTCGTCTTCGACCCGGATAGCTTTTCTCCGCGCGGCCGCTTTCTTGAGCGGCTGCCGGGACATTTTGTATGGGAGGAGGAAACAGCGCATGCACAGACCTAGCACGGCAATCCGGATTCTCCGGCGCGCGACCGTTTTTCTTCTGAGCGTATGGCTTTTGTCGCTGCTGTGCTTTGTCGCGGCGCGGCTGGCGCCGGGAGACCCGCTGGTCGCCTACTACGGCGAACGCGCGGAAAAGCTCCGCCCGGACGAACGCGCCTGGGCAGAGCGCAAGCTGGGGCTTGACCAGCCGGTTCTTACGCAGTACCTGCGCTGGCTGGAAAACGCGCTGCAGGGAAATTTTGGAATCTCCTATCAATACAAAATGGACGTTCTGGCGCTGATCCGCTCCCGCCTGCCGCTGACGCTGCAGTTGGGCGGCGTCGGCTTCGTGCTGATTTTCTCGCTCTCGCTCCTGCTCGGCGTCTTCTGCGCCTGGCATGAGGGGCGGCTGGCCGACCAGCTTCTGTGCAGGCTCGGCACCATCACGAGCTGCATCCCGGAGTTTTGGCTTTCCCTGGTCCTGATCCTGATCTTTTCCGTGCAGCTCCGGCTGCTGCCAAGCTCGGGCGCATACTGCGCCGGCGGCGCGCGGGACCTGGGCGACCGGCTTGTACATCTGCTGCTGCCCCTGAGCGTCGTCGTGCTGGGGCACCTGTGGTACTATGCCTATCTCATCCGCAACCGCCTTCTTGACGAGGTACGCGCGCAGTACGTGCTGCTCGCGCGCGCAAAAGGCCTTTCCCGAAAAGCCGTGCTGTTCCGGCACTGCCTGCGGAACGTCATGCCGTCCTACCTGTCCATCATGGCCATCTCTGTGCCGCATGTGCTGGGCGGAACCTATATTGTCGAAACTGTTTTCTCTTTTCCGGGACTGGGGACGCTCAGCTACGAAAGCGCGCGCTACCAGGATTACAATCTTCTGATGGTCCTGTGTCTGCTGTCCGGCACATTGGTCATCGCCTGCAGCCTGCTTTCCCAGGCGCTCAGCGAACGCATCGACCCGCGCATGCGCGCGCAGGACGCGGAGGCGGAGCTGCCATGAACGACGACTTTACGCTTGTGGGCGCGCGCGCGGAGGAAGCCGCCGCGCCGGTCGGAGGACAGAAAAAAAGGCGCCCCTCCGCGGCGCTTGTGTGGCTGGTGCTGCTGGTATCCGGCTGCGCGCTCGGCGCGCTGCTTCTGAAAAAGGACCCAGGCTATATGGATCTTGCCAACTGCAATGTGCCGCCCTGCCGGGCGTTCTGGTTCGGAACGGACAGCATGGGCCGGGACCTTTTTGCCATGATCTGGTCCGGAGGGCGGCTGTCGCTGACGATCGGCCTGCTGTCCACCCTGCTGTCCACTGCAATCGCCATTCTTTTCGGCAGCCTCAGCGGCTGCGCCGGCCCGCGGACGGACGCCGCGCTTATGCGCCTGGCAGAGCTTCTGCTCAGCGTGCCGAATCTTCTGGCCGTCGTTCTGCTGCAGGCCCTCTTCGGCAAGGCCAGCGTCTGGAGCCTGTCCCTGGTCATCGGGCTTACAAGCTGGGCCGGCGTCGCCAAGGTTGTGCGCGCGGAGGTGCGCGTGCTGAAAAAAAGCGAGTACGTTCTGGCCGCGCAATGCATGGGCGGGAGCTTTTTCCACGTTCTGCGCGTCCATCTGACGCCGAATTTTTTCTCCGCCATCTCCTTTATGGTCGTCATGAACATCCGCAGCGCCATTCTGGCCGAGTCGACGCTCAGCTTCATGGGCCTGGGTCTTCCGCTGGAGGTCGTCTCCTGGGGAAGCATGCTCTCGCTCGCGGAAAAGGCACTTTTGACCGGAAGCTGGTGGGTCATCGTCATTCCGGGTCTTTTTCTGATTGTAACGCTTCTGAGCATCACCGAGCTTGCCAACCGCGTCCGCCGGAGCGCAGAACGCCTGCAGAGCAATCTGTAATCCGCAGCCCGCGCTCCGCAAAAAAGAAAGACACGCGTCCGTGTGTCTTTCTTTTTGGTCATGTGAACACCATGGGCTAATTGCAAAATCAGGAAGCAAAATCGCAATCCCGCGCCACTGCAAAACACGAAAGCAGCTGCAGGCTTGCTGGGCACCTTCTGAAGCCTCACTCTGATGAGGGAGGTGTCAAGGCGCAGCCTTGACGGAGGGAGAGAAGAACTTTCGATACGCGTCTCCCTCAGTTTGTCGAAAAACTATGATTTGCAGCTCTGCGACAGAGCAGCGGGGGAAGTGTGAAGGGGGCAAAAAGCCC
>CAKUHJ010000031.1 GCA_934655935.1 uncultured Oscillospiraceae bacterium
CCTTTCTGCCGTGTTGATGGCTGTCATGTCCATCTTCCCGACGCTCCTGGGTCTTGCGGCCTATGCGCTGCAGGCTGAGCTCCCCGGCATCGCCGAAAACGGCTCGAACGCTATGATGGTCGTCACCGGCCACTACGCCCCCGGCATTGTTACCGGCCTCATCTCCGCCGCCATCATCTGCGCGACGATGTCCTCTGCGGACTCGAACCTTCTTTGCATGTCCACAATGATCATCAACGACCTCTATCCGGGTCTGGGCGGCAAGAAGCAGCTGACCGACAAGCAGGCCATCTTCTGGACCCGCTTCTGCAACGTTGCCACGGCTCTGATTGCGATGCTCATCTCCCTGTTTGGCGTTTCCATCGTCACGATGAACACCTTCGCCTTTGGCATCCGCTGCGCAGGTCCGTTCGCGGCCTATGGCCTTGGACTGGTTGTCCCGAAGGCCACGAAAAACGCCGGCCGCCTGTCCATCGTCACCGGCACGCTCGCGTTCATCTTCTGGCAGATCAGGAGCGGCGGCGGCACGTGGCTGTTCCTGATGCCCGTCGTGGCCGGCTGCTTGGTCAGCTTCCTCACGTTCTACGTGGTCAACTGGATCGAGTGGAGCCGCGGCGTTGCGCCCGCGCCCAGCGCCTTCCTCTCCGACGAGGAGGTCGCGAAGAAGATTGCGGAGGAATCTGCTGTCCACTGAGCACCTTCTGTTCTGAAGCCCTGAATGAAAAGCGGCCCCTCTCCGGGAAGGAAGAGGGGCCGCTTCGTTTATCATGGTGTTATTATGTATGATTATTATGCACAGAAAGCCTTTTAGCGGATTCCAAAGATCCGCGCGCTGTTTGCATAGAAAATTTTTTCCGCATCCTGTCTGCCAAGGCCGAGTCTCTCACAGGCCAGGCGGCAGGCGTTGATTTCCTCGTAGATAAAGAAGGTGATTTTTTCGGCCTCCGGATATGGGATTTCCCGCATATGCGCATCGCCGCAGACAGCCTCCTTTGGGAACAGTCCCTGCGGAATTTCGTTGATGTAGACGCCGTTTTCCACGACGCGGCGCGCGCGCATGCGGAAAATCGGGAAGTCGCTGCCATAGATCAGGCGGTCCGGACCAAAGTAGTTCAGGACCTGCTCAATCACCCAGTCGTTCGTGTTGGCGGTAAAATCCCAGACGGTCTTTTCCGTATGCTTCAGATACTCCAGCGCCTGGCCGACGTCCTGATTGGCATAGGCTCTTCCAAGATGCGCCACCAGCAGCTGAAGGTCCGGATAGTTCTGCTCAATCTCCAGAAGCTGACAATAGTTGACCGGGTCGGCCAGCCGGCGCGGACGGGCGATATGCAGCTGCACCACCCATTTGTGCTTGTTGGCAAGCGCCAGATGCTCCTTCGGCAGGAAATCATAGATGCGGATTTCATCGGCGGGAATATAGTCCGGAGAAAACTGAAGGTATACCTTGAGGCCCTTGAAGATGGGGTCTGCGAGAACCTCCCGCTCCAGCTCCTCAACGCTCTGGGACGGGTGGGACAGATACAGGGCCGCGGAGCTGCATTCGCGCGCCTTCTGCGCAACATAGCGGTTGTTCCGCTGGCGGTCGATGGTGATCATGGGATCGCCGTAAACGACGGGGACCACCGTGTTCTGCGGAAACAGCAGGCGGTTTGTTTCGTTCAGGTCCTCCATGGAGTTATCCGCCGCAACCAGCCTCGGCCAGTTCTGGCTGCCTGCGCGCATGCGGCCCTGATGGTGGAATTCCTTGAGCCATATATGGCTGTGACAGTCAATGAAGCGTTCCGGCAGGAAGGGCCTGAGCCGCTCCTCATAATATTGACGGTCATAGGGCTTGACGTCCAAAAGTGCCATATCAAGCATCCTTTCTTTCTGTTTCCCTGCGGCTGACAATGTCGCGCGCGACATAGACGCCGCTCGCGGACGCATGGGAAAGCGAATGTGTGATGCCGCTGCCGTCGCCGATCACATAGAAGCCCGGGTAACGGGTCTCCAGATGCTCGTTCAGGGCAACCTCCATGTTATAGAACTTAACCTCCACGCCGTAAAGAAGCGTATCGTCGTTGGCCGTGCCGGGAGCGATACGGTCAAGCGCGTAGATCATTTCAATGATGCCGTCCATAATCCGCTTTGGAAGGACCAGGCTGAGGTCTCCGGGCGTCGCGGCAAGCGTGGGCCGAACCAAGCCTTCCTCGATGCGCTTCTGGTTGCTGCGGCGGCCGCGGACCAGATCTCCGAAGCGCTGGACAATCACGCCGCCGCCCAGCATATTGGAAAGGCGCGCGATGGACTCGCCATAGCCGTTGCTGTCCTTGAAGGGCTCGGAAAAGTGCTTGGAGACCAGCAGCGCAAAGTTTGTATTTTCGGTCTGCATGGCCTTGTCCTCATAGCTGTGGCCGTTGACGGTGACAATTCCGTTTGTGTTCTCGTTGACCACAATGCCGTTCGGATTCATGCAGAAGGTGCGGACATTGTCCTCAAATTTCTCCGTGCGATAGACAATTTTGCTCTCATACAGCTCATCCGTCAGGTGAGAGAAGACGACGGCCGGCAGCTCCACACGGACGCCAATATCCACGCGGTTGGATTTTGTGGCGATGCCAAGCTCCCGGCACACGCCCTCCATCCACTTGCTGCCGCTGCGGCCCACGGAGGCAATGCAGCGCCGGCCCGTAAAGACGCCCTTCCCGGTTACGGCCTCAAAGCCCTCCGGAAGAACACGGATATCGCCGACGGGCGTATCAAAGAAGAAGTCCACTCTGGATTTCAGCTCCGCATAAAGCCGCTGCAGCACCACATAGTTGATATCCGTTCCCAGATGGCGCACAGAGGCGGAGAGCAGATTCAGCTTGTTCTGGATGCAGAGCTTCTGAAAGCGGGAGCCGGCGGTAGAATAGAGCTTTGTGCCCGCGCCGCCGTGCTGCATGTTGATCTCGTCGACATAGTGCATCAGCTCCAGCGCCCGCTGCTTGCCGATGTACTCATGAAGCGTGCCGCCGAAGTCGTTGGTGATGTTGTATTTGCCGTCGGAGAAGGCGCCGGCCCCGCCGAAGCCGCTCATGATGGAGCAGCTTTTGCAGCCGATGCAGCTTTTCACCGTTTCCCCGTCGATCGGGCAGCGGCGCTTTTCCAGCTCGTGCCCGGCCTCCAGCACCGCGATTTTCAGCTCCGGCGCGCATTGCGAAAGCTCGTAGGCGGAGAAAATACCGCCGGGGCCCGCGCCGATGATCAGAACGTCATAATTCATGGATGGTTCCTCCTGTGTGGACTTTCCGCATACTGTATGATAAAATGAGCCATAACATATAAAGCGAGGAAAAAATATGCTGCGTGAAATGAAGCGTCCGGAATTTGCGGACGTCTATGCCCTGATGGAACTCAGCTTCCCGCCGGACGAGCGCAGGCCGTACGCCGCGCAGAGAGCGCTGCTGGACCGGCCCGGCTACCGGATTTATGTCCCCGCGGACGGCCCTTATGCGCTCCTGGCCGTCTGGGAAACGCCGGAATTTTTATTTCTGGAGCATTTTGCTGTCTCGCCCGAGCGGCGCGGCGCAGGGCGCGGCGCGGCGCTTCTGGCCGCGCTTCTGGCACGCGCGCAGCGGCAGCTTGTCCTCGAGGTGGAGCTGCCGCAGACAGAGCCTGCGCGCCGGCGCATCGGCTTTTACACGCGAAACGGCCTGTTCCTCAACCGCTACGACTAT
Source organism: uncultured Oscillospiraceae bacterium (assembly GCA_934655935.1). Classification (GTDB taxonomy): domain Bacteria; phylum Bacillota; class Clostridia; order Oscillospirales; family Oscillospiraceae; genus CAG-170. The sequence continues at coordinate 3,702 of CAKUHJ010000031.1, forward strand.
GCCCAGCCGCCCCTGGTCCCCGGGCAGGGAAGCGTTCCGCTGCTGCTTATGACCAGCGGCGCGCCGGTTTCCGAACCGGACTTCCGCACAATCCGCGACCGGCTCTACCGGGATATTTACGGCGTCTGGCCGAACAAATAATCGCTGAGCTCCTGCACGCTTCTGCAGTAAAGATCGCAGTTCCGGCGCATAAACTGTGCAACCTCCGGCACGTCGTAGGCCCAGCCCGCTGCCGCGAACGGCACCCCACAGCGCTTTGCCATATCATAGCCGGGCTTGAGGTCGTCCACCACCAGAAGCTCCTGCGGCAGAAAGCCGGTCTTCTCCATCAGATCCTCCAGCGGATACGGGTTCGGCTTGCGCTGTTCCTGCGGCAGCTCCCAGCCATAGATGTAATCCGGCTGCGGAAGGCCGTTGTGCCGGTAATCGCGCTCAATGGTCCGGCGCATGGAATGCGAGACGACCGCAATCGTTCCGCCTCCCGCGCGCCAGCGCTCCAGAAGCTCCCGTACGCCGGGAAAGCTTTCCGGAATCCGGGTCTTCACATATTCCTGCCAGAACAGGACCTCGTCGTCGATCTCCTGCTGTGTAAAGCCCAGCTCCCCGGTAAAAAACGCAAGGATTCCAGGATCAAAGTTCTTCCGGATATATTCCTCCAGCGTATACCGCGTCCCGGGGCGCACCCGGTCCAGGTAGGCCTGAAAGGACGGAAAGTGGATGGCGGCGGTACTGGCGACCACCGTGTCGTCATGATCAAGAACCAGACATTTCAAGCGCATAGAGGCCTCCTTTTTCGTATATCATACCAGCTTGCCGGGGAAGTATCAAGCAGATTAATTTTTTCTGAGTTCTTTTGTGTATAATTGCTATTTTAAAAAAAGTGTGCTATAGTGGGATTGAATAAAATGGCTGAGGTGCATCCTTGCCGTTTCCGGTTTTTTACCGATCCATACGACGGAGGTATGAATATGAACAGAAGGAAAAGCTCCTGGGTGAGAAGACGTCTGCCGATGCTTGTGGCTGCGGCTGCGCTGGTGGTGCTGGTGCTGCTGATCGTACTGCTGGCAAAGGGCTGCTCAAAGAAAACCGACGAGGCCATTCTCGCGAAGGCCTTCTCCACGGAGGCGCAGCTGGGCCTGCCCATTTCCGCCACGCTCAATCCCGGCGACTTTGTCTCCTACGGCGGCTATCAGTTTGAGACCAAGACCAAGCTTGACAAAATGGCAAGCCTCATTCTCAAGAACAACGACGGCGTCACCGGCACAAGCTACCAGAACAGCTACGGAAAGTTCTGGCTCTTTACCAAGACCAACGAGGCTGCGTCCGGCACGGACAGCTGGTGCCTGTATCAGCGCGAGCCAAGCGTCCCAAACTGGTATATCTACATGGCACCCTACCGCCAGATGACGCTTCCGGAGGGCGGCAGCATGGATCTTCTGCTGCCTCTGCACCTGATTACGGATACGAACCTTCTGGATTCCATGGGCCGCCGCGTCCAGACGGAGACGGTCTATACCTGCGGCCTGAACAGCCTGCCGCAGGACCAGACGCTCTCGTCGCTGTTCCGCGGATTCTACGAGGAGTCCGGACTCTATACGGTCTCCTCCAGCGACAAGGGCTTCACTCTGGTTCCGAGGGGCGGCTCGCAGGAGCTGAGCTTCCTGTTTGACGAGGCCGGCGACGGCACCGGACAGTTTATCATCACCGTTCCGGTCAGCACCGAGCCGGAGCCGACGCAGACGGCCTCCGTCAGCTACAACGGCGGCGAGGCGCAGGAGCTTTCGCAGACGGATGCGCTGACGCTCTCGGCGCTGCTGCTGCAGGCAAGCTACAAGGCCGCCGGAGCCGGTGCGGAAAGCTACCCTTATACCGTGACGGCGGGTGAGCAGACCTATGAAATTGCGCTTGAATGGAAGAGCGACGCCTGGCAGGCTACCGTCCTGTCCGACCAGAAGACGGCTGTGCTCCCGACGCGCAGCTCGTGCACGGTTGCGGCAATCTTCACAGCAAGCGGCCTGGAGGGCATGCCGAAGCGGGAAACCGAAAAATGGCCAAACGGCGTCAGCGCCGAGGTTACGGGGATGGCGACCTGCATGACGACCACGACCGACGTCAATGTCCGGACCGCCCCCAGTACGAACAGCAGCATCCTGATGACCATGCCGAAGGACGCAGCCGTCGCGGTCGTCGGCAAATGCGACAGCGACTGGTATGAAATCTGCTACAGCGATCAGCTGGCCTATATGAGCGCGGATTACCTGCAGGCAACCTACGGCAGCTCCGATCAGCCGCCGGCAGAATAAACGCAAGCTGAACAGACTGCACTGTGCCCCGGCCTGTACAGGCCGGGGCACAGTGCAGCGTGTCGAAAAAGTCTTTTCGCCCCGCTGTGTCCGGTTTTCTGAACTTCAAAAAGTTCAGAAAACCGCTTGATTGAACGCGAAGGGGACTTTTTGCCCCCTTCACATTTCCCCCGCTGCTCAGTCGCAGAGCTGCCTATCATAGTTTTTCGACAGTCTCCACTGTTTACCAGTTGTCGGGGTTCCAGGGGTCGGTATTGCCGGTATCGTCATCATCGTCCGGGTCGTACCACGGGTCATCCGGGTTGTACGACGGATCATCCGGAACCGGAGGATCGGGAATGACCGGCGCAACATACGGCTCTACCTCATAGGAGGTGTTGCGGTAGTTGTAGGTATCGGTGTGCAGGAGCTCGTTCTTCACGACGCTTCCGTCCTTCGCCACATACTTGCGGTAGGCCTTGTAGGTATAGCCGGTGTAAGGATAATTGACCTGCTTAACCAGCTTGTACTGATTGCCCTGGGCGTCCTCGGCGATGTCAAAGGTGTTGCCGTTTTCGTCGATGCCGCCGCCCTTGATGATGGTGATGGGTGTCTTCTGGTCCTCGGTCTTGCCATTCTCCTCGATGACAGTGCCGGGGGCCTTTGTGTTCAGCAGCTCATTGTAGAGCTCAATATGGTCCCAATCGCGCTCGTCCGGCGTGCCGACCAGCTTGATGTGGACGTAGCCGCCGGAGACCGACGCGTCAATGCGCAGCGGATGCGAGGTGGAGTTTCTGAAGGTATAGTCAATCGAGCCCCAATAGACCGTCGCGTCCATGCCGGCCTTGACGTAGGTGACAATATACATATGCGGCTCGCGGTGCGTTACCTCAAGGTCAGCCAGCAGGCAGGCCGTGTAGATTGTGGATGCAACCTGGCACACGCCGCCGCCCTCGGACATTTCGCTCTTGCCGCCCGTGGCGTAGACGATGGCCTGCTTGTAGCCCTTTTCGGCCGTTCGCTCGCCGACGGTTTTGTTAAAGGAGAATTCCTCGCCGGGGTTCAGAATCGTGCCGTCGATGGCCTTGCAGGCCAGCTCCAGATTCGTCGTACGGTCGGGCTGTGCGGTGTGCGGGGAGTCGCAGGAGCCGAGCACGGTGGAGAAGTATTCCTCCTCCAGCGACTTGAGCGTGACCTCCGGCTCAATTTCCTCCATCTGGATCGTCACGACCTCGCCGGCCTTCGCCATGGCGATTTTCTGCGTATAGTAGGCGATATCAAAGCCAAAGCCGGTGACCTCCGGGACAAGCTCGCGGGCCTCCTCGTCGTAGTAGGCGTCCTTCGCCTGTGTGCAGAACTGATCATAATAGCTCTGCAGGTCCACAGCCTCGCAGGGTACGGTATTGTAATCAAATTTCAGCTCGGAATAGTCGCCCCGCTCAAAGCGGTCCACCACAGCCTCATAAAGCGCGTCCGCGTCCAGACTCTGTGCGTCCGAGCCGGCTGTCACGGTAATGGTCTTCGCCTCCTCGTCAACCTTGACGGAGGGGTTCACCTGCGAGGTCTGGCAGGCGGCGGCCGTCTGATCGATGAGCGTGCGGATATATTCCGTGTCCAGATTGGTGGTCGATTCCAGCTTGACATTGTACTGCGCGTTCTTTGCCCTCTGATAGGCGGCGATTGCGTGCAGGGGGCCTCCGTCCCGGCCGTACTGCATCGCGGCGTCTGCGGCCTCGTCCGGATTGAGCGCAACCTGCGAAACGTCCGGCGTAAAGGAAATCGTGCGGTCCGGCAGCGTCACCGTCAGCGTATCGCCGGCCAGATTCTTTTCCACAGCGTCCTGCACTGCGGCAATGGCCGCGTCGCGCTTGAGCCCGCCGACATTCACGCCGGCAACATAAACATTGGGAAAGATCGTGTCTCCGCCCTTCAGGACAAAGCCATAGCAGCACACGCCAAGAATCGCAAGCGCGGCCGCGCAGCCTGCAAGAACGCCGATTTTCTTCCCGTTTGCGCCGCCGGAGCGGCGCTTCTGCTGCGCCGCGCGGGTCTCCCGCTGGGCGGCGCTATGTGCTTTCGAGGGCCGTTCGGCCTCGAACCTGCCTTTCTTTCTGATAGGAATCCCTCCTGTTCTCTGGGACCGGCCAGAATGCCGAATTATGTTGACAACATTATACGGGAATCCCCCGGATTATGCAACAGAAATTGTCCCAAGAATCGCGTCCGGAAATCTTAATTTTTCTTTATGAATTCAAAAAAAGTTGCTGTTTTTTGAACAAATCCTATAAAAATGTAACTTTTATTCCGAAAAACCGGCCTTCTGCACCCGGCAGGCGGCATACGCGCCGACAAGCTGCGTGGCAAGCTTCAAGGGGTCCTCCTCCTTCTTCAGCCGCACCGAAAGCTCCGGCGTTTTACCCGCGCCGAAGAAGATCCGGCCCTTGAACGCAGGCTCTGCGCAGCAGCCGGAGATTGCGGCAAAGTCCAGAACCTCCATCCGGATCAGCACGGCGTTTTCCTTCTGGCACAGCTCGGTAATCCCGGCTGCCGCGGCCCGCGCGCGCAGCAGCGCCACCGCAATGAGGTTCATGACGCCCTTCGGGGGATCGCCGTAGCGGTCAACCACCTCGTCCAGCAGATCGTCCGCATCCTCCTGCGTGCGGATGGCGGCCATGCGGCGGTAAAGGTCCATCCGCTGCTCGCCGGAATCGACATAGGTTTTGGGAATGCTGGCGGTGATGTTGAGATCCGCCGTGCACTCCGGCTCCTTCTGCGCGCTTTCGCCGCGCTGCTCCAGCACGGCGTCCTCCAGCAGCTTCAGATACATATCGTAGCCGACCGAGAGCATGTGCCCGGACTGCTCCGCGCCCAGAAGGTCGCCCGCGCCGCGGATTTCCAGATCCCGCATGGCAATTTTGAAGCCGGAGCCGAACTCCGCATATTCGCGGATGGTGTCCAGGCGCTTCTGCGCAATCTCCGAAAGCACCTTGCCCTTCCGGAAGGTCAGGTAGGCATAGGCGTGACGGGACGAGCGGCCCACGCGGCCGCGCAGCTGGTGCAGCTGCGCAAGGCCCAGCCGGTCGGCGTCCTCAATGATGAGGGTGTTGACGTTGGGAATGTCGATGCCGGTTTCGATGATCGTCGTGCAGACCAGCACCTGCAAAGCCCCGTCCGCCATGCCCTGCATGACGTCGGCAAGCTGCTCCTCGTTCATTTTCCCGTGCGCAACGCCGATATTGACGCCTTCTCCCAGCAGCGCCTTGATGCGCGCAGCGCACTGGTCGATGGACTCCACACGGTTATGCAGGTAGTAGACCTGGCCGCCGCGGGCAAGCTCGCGGCGCATCGCGTCGATGAGCATCTGGTCGTTGTGCTCCAGCACAAAGGTCTGCACGGGATAGCGGTCCTGCGGCGGCTCCTCGATGGTGGACATATCGCGCAGGCCGGACAGCGCCATGTTGAGCGTGCGCGGAATCGGCGTTGCCGAAAGCGTCAGCACGTCCACGCCCTTGGAAATTTCCTTCAGCCGCTCCTTGTGGCTCACGCCGAAGCGCTGCTCCTCGTCCACAATCAGAAGGCCGAGGTCCTTGAAATGAATGTCCTTCTGCAGCAGCTTGTGCGTGCCGACGATGAGGTCAATCTTGCCCGCGGAAAGGTCAAAGAGCGTTTTTTTCAGCTGCGCAGGCGTCCGGAAGCGGGATAAGACGTCGATGGTGACCGGGAAGGAGGCAAAGCGCTTCATGGCCGTAAGGTAATGCTGCTGAGCCAGAACCGTCGTGGGCACCAGAATGGCGACCTGTTTGCCGTCCAGAATGCATTTCATGGCCGCGCGCAGCGCAACCTCGGTTTTGCCGAAGCCGACGTCGCCGCAGAGCAGGCGCTCCATCGGAGAGGGCTGCTCCATGTCGTGCTTGATTTCCGCGATGCAGCGCAGCTGGTCGTCCGTTTCCGCATACTCAAAGCTCTCCTCAAATTCCTGCTGCCAGGGAGAGTCTGCCGCGAAGGCAAAGCCCGGAAGCCGCTTCCGCTCGGCGTAGAGCTGGATCAGGCCCGCGGCCAGGTCCTTGGCCGCCGCCTTGGCCTTGGCCTTGGCCTTCTGCCACTGGTCGCCGCCCAGCTTATTGAGCCGGACCGGCGCGTCCTCGCCGCCGCTGCCGATGTATTTGCTGACAAGGTCGAGCTGCGTCGCGGGCACATAGAGCGTGTCCGTGCCCTGATAGGCAATTTTGACGTAGTCCTTCAGAACGCCGCCGACGCGCATCTGCTCCATGCCGACATAGCGGCCGATGCCGTGGTGCTCGTGCACGACGAGATCCCCCGGCGTCAGGTCCGTAAAGGACTCCAGCTTCTTTCTTCCGGAGACCTTTTTGGGCGCCGTTTTTGTCTTTTTGGCCGGGGCCGCCATGATCTGCCCCTCTGTTAAAATGGCATATCGGAGCTCGGGATATTCAATTCCCGCTGGGAGACTTCCGTCGCACAGGAGAATCTGACCCGGCTGCGGAAGCGCGGTGATCGGGAAGGCCAGAAGCGCGTCCACCCCGGCCTTCTGGAGCATATCCTTCAGAATTTCGCCCCGCCGCCGGCCGCCGCACAGAACCACACAGCCGTATTCGTTCTTGACATAGTGCCGCAGATCCGTAACCGCAGTCTCCAGGCTTCCACCGTAGCCCGGCAGCTGCCGTGCCGTCACGGACAGCAGCTGCCTTGGCGGAAGCTCCTCCGGAAAGCGCGCGGAAAGGAAGCTGTCAAAATAGACCGCGCTGCGCCCGGCGAAGCGCCCGGCAAGCTCCTCGTAGCTGCACTGATACTCGCACAGCTCTCCGCAGAGCGTACCGGAGGAAAGGAACGAGTCCAGAAGCAGACCGAATTCCTCCTGCCTGGATTTTGAGGCGCGCTGCAGGTTTCCGTGGTCGCAGAAAACCACGACCGCCTCGCGGCTGACATAGTCCGCGGCTGTGGAAAATTCGGGATAAATCAGGGACAGATAGCGGTCCGCACAGGAGGAGATTTCCCGCTCTGCGAGCGCCTCGCAGTCCTCCTCCAGCGTCCGGATGAGCGCTTCGTTCGGCGTTTTGCGCCGCTTCTGCTTTGTAATGAGGCGCTGCAGATCCCCGCACAGCCCGTCGATTCCGCCCGGATGCAGTTGGGGCACGCATTCGGCGACCGGCAGAAGGAGCGCAAGGTCCAGGTTGTCCGTCCGCCGCTGCGTGATGGGATCGAAAAAGCCCATGGCGTCCAGCTCGTCGCCAAAGAACTCGGCGCGGATCGGCTGCTCCTGCGCCGGGGAAAATACGTCCAGAATGCCGCCGCGCAGGGCGAACTGCCCCACGCCCTCCACCAGGCCCGCGCGCGTATAGCCGCAGCGCACCAGCCGCTGGCACAGCTCCTCCGGCGCGAGGGTCATGCCGGGGCGGAGCGTAATGGCCGCGGAATACAGCTCCGCGCGCGGAATGGTGCGGAGGGTCATGGCGTCCAGACTTGCAATAAGCACCGGGACCTTCCCGGCGGCCATCTGGTACAGCAGCCTGAGCCGCCGCTGCTCCCACTGGCGCGAAACGCCGAGCGTGCTTGCAAGCGTCAGCTCGCGCGAGGGCAGCACCGGCGGTTTTTCCCCCAGAAACGCCCCCAGTTCCGCCTGCAGCCGGTCCGCGGCCAGATCGTCCTGGCAGATGGCGACGACGGGCCGCTGCGAGGCCGCGCGCAGCGCGGCAAGCCAGTGGCTGCGGGCGATCTGGCTGACGCCGGAGAGGGCTACTGCCTGCCGGTCCTCCACGCGCGCCAGAAGCTGGCCGAATTCCGGACTTTTCTGCAGCAGAGAGAGAAAAATGTCCATATGGCACTCCTTGTAAACACAGAAATCAGAAACACGCAGAACGCGCACAAGCGCGCATAGCGGGAAACCTCCCCCTATGCGCGTCCTGCGCGTATATGATAAGTTATACTTTTCCGCTAAACGGTTTTTCCGTTAAACTGCGCCGCCGCAGCCTCGCAGCCGCTCTGCACCACGCAGACCGCCGCGTCCGCAGCGTTTTCAAGCGCCTGGGAAAAGGCCGGCTGCTCCTGCTTCGGAATCGCAGAAAGCACCCAGTCGGCAAGATCGTAGTCCGGGTGCGGCTTCTGCCCCACGCCGAGCTTCACGCGCGGAAAGGCGTCGGTTCCCAGGCTTGCAATGATGGACTTGATGCCGTTGTGGCCGCCGGCCGAGCCGGATTTGCGGACGCGGATGCGTCCGACCGGGAGCGAAATATCATCAAAAAGGACCAGAATCCGCTCGGGCGGAATTTTGTAAAAATGCGCCGCCGCCTCCACGGCGATGCCGGAGGCGTTCATATAGGTCAGCGGCTTCAGTAAAAGCAGCTTCTGCCCGTTCAGCGACGCCGCAGCGGTCAGCGCCTTGAATTTTTCGCGCCATGCGCCCGCGCCAAGCCTTGCGGCAAGGCGGTCGACGGCCTGAAAGCCGGCGTTGTGCCGCGTGCGCACATATTGCTCGCCCGGATTTCCGAGGCCGACAATCAGCCAGTCGAGCTGCGGCTTGAGAAACAGCGCCATGCCTCAGAACAGCGCGGACATCGAGTTTTCCTCGTAGATGCGCTGAATGGCGTCGGCGAAGATGGGCGAGACGTCCAGATACTTGATCTTGCTGCATGCGCCCTCCAGCGGCGGGATGGTGTTCAGAAGCGTCAGCTCCTTGATGCAGCTGCTTTCGATGCGCTCGTTGGCCGGGCCGGAAAGAACGCCGTGGGTTGCGAAGGCGTAAACCTCGGTTGCGCCGCCGATTTCCACAATGGCCTTTGCCGCGTTGCAGAGAGAACCTGCGGTATCGACCATATCGTCAAAGAGAATGCAGCGCTTGCCCTGCACGTCGCCGATGACGTTCATGACCTCGCACTGGTTGGCCTTTTCCCGGCGCTTGTCCACGATGGCAAGGTTCATGCCCATCTTGTTGGCGAAGGCGCGGCTGCGGGCGACGGAGCCGACGTCCGGCGAGACGACGACCATTTCCTCCGGATGCTCGAACTTGGAAAGGCAGTGCTTGACAAACACCGGCGTGGAGAAGAGGTTGTCCACGGGAATGTCAAAGAAGCCCTGAATCTGGGCGGCATGCAGGTCCATGGTAAGAACGCGGTCCGCGCCGGCGGCCTCGATCATATTCGCCACGAGCTTGGCGGAGATGGGGTCGCGGCCCTTGGCCTTGCGATCCTGCCGGGCGTAGCCGAAATACGGGATGACAGCCGTGATGCGGCCGGCGGAGGCGCGGCGGCAGGCGTCGATCATGATGAGCAATTCCATGAGGTTGTTGTTCACGGGCTTGCAGGTGGACTGAACCAGGAAGACGTCGCTGCCGCGAACGGATTCGTTGATGGTGACGGAAACCTCACCGTCGGCGAAGGTCGTGACCGTGCAGTCGCCCAGGGAAAGCCACAGCTTGCGGCATACGCCATCGGCAAACGGGCGGTTTGCGTTGGCGCAGAAGACCTTGACGTTCTTACCATGAGAAATCATATGAAATTACCTCTCTCTGTTCATAATGAACCGTAATATCCAAAGCGGCCTGGCCGCGGGAATACAGCATATATGCGTACGGCGTACGCGGCGCTTACTTCTTTTCCTTCAGCTTGTGCTTCAGCGACCAGTCGCGCTTGTTCGCCTGGCGGGCGCGCGCGATGGCAAGCGCCGCCGGCGGAACGTCCTCCGTAATGGTAGAGCCCGCGGCAATGTAGGCGCCCTGGCCGATGCGCACCGGGGCGACAAGGTTGGTGTTGCAGCCGATGAAGGCATTGTCCTCGATTGTGGTGCGGAATTTTTTCGCGCGGTCATAGTTGACCGTGACGGTGCCGCAGCCGAAGTTGATATTTTTCCCCACATCGCTGTCGCCCACGTAGGTCAGGTGTGAGATCTTTGTGCCGTCGCCGATGGTGGAGTTCTTGATTTCCACAAAGTCGCCGGCCCGGACATGGTCCCCGATCCTTGAGCCAGGCCGCACATAGGCAAAGGGGCCCACATGGGTGTCGCTGCCGACGCTGGCGTCGTAGAGCTGAGAGGAATTGACGGTGGTGCGGTCGCCGACGCAGGTGTTTTCCAAGTAAGCGTTCGGGCCGATGACACAGTCCTCGCCGATAACGGTCCTGCCGCGCAGGATGGTGCCCGGCAGAATAGCCGTCCCCCGACCGACACGCACGTCTGGCTCAAGATAGGCGTTGTCATAATCCCAGATTTCAACGCCCTGCGCCGCGTGCCGGTACAGAACGCCCCGCCTGAGAATCGGCTGCCACTCGGCCAGCTCCTCCAGGCTTGAAACGGCGAACACGCCGTCGCGGTCCGTATACGACACGCCGTGCGCCTTGAGAAAGTCGGTAAAGATAAACGATTCGTCCAGCGCGTCCATCAGCGTCCGGCAGCGCACGCTCGTCATTCCGGAGGGTGCGGGCGGTGCAGAGAAATCCAGCTCCTCCGGGCTGAAGGGCAGGATGACGCACGGGCCGGTTACCACCAGAACGTCTGCGTCGTCCTGATCGGCCGTGGACAAAAACACATGCAGCTGGTCGGAGGTGTCCTCGCCCTCCGCGCAGCAGACATAGACGTCCTGCGGGAAGCAGGCCAGCGCGCTTTCGCGCATTTTCTCGTGGCAGACCAAAAAGAAACGCCCAACGCCGCATTCGATCAGAGCGCGCACAAGCCAGCAAAGCAAGGGCGTCCCCATCACGGACTGCAGCATCATTGGGCGGGAATATCCGGTTTTCGCCGTATCGTCGGGTACAAAAATCACAGAGGATAAGCCAGGCAAGCGTTCCACGCCCCTTTCGGTTCATGTCCATACTCGCATGTATTATAGCAGAAGAAAATGCGTTTGTACAGGAATTAGCGTCTGATTTTTTGCGAAAAATAACTTTGTTTTCGTTCTCCTCCGAAAAAAGGAACAGGATAATTGCGAAAAGGACAAATTCGTGCTATAATAACATAAAAATTCCAATCAAATCAAAAGAGGACACACTATGCTGGAACTGCAATCGCTCTGCCTGTCCGCCAACGACGAGCAGGGGCAGGTGGATATCCTGAAAAACATTTCTCTGCGCATCGACAGCCGGAAGTTCATCGTCATCACCGGCCCGAACGGCGGCGGCAAAACCACGCTCTGCAAGGCCATTATGGGGCTTGTGAAGCCGACCTCCGGCAGAATTCTTTATAACGGGGAGGACGTCACGACTCTTTCCGTGACCGAGCGTGCGCGCCGCGGCGTCTCCTACGGCTTTCAGCAGCCGCCGCGCTTCAAGGGCCTGCGCGTGTCTGACCTGCTGAACATCGCGGCGGGGAAAACGCTCTCGCACGACGAGGCCTGCGGGTATCTGACGCAGGTCGGCCTGTGTGCGCGCGACTATCTTACGCGCGACGTGGACGTCAGCCTCTCCGGCGGAGAGCTCAAGCGCATTGAAATCGCGACGCTTCTTGCCCGCAACACGGAGCTGATGCTTTTTGACGAGCCGGAGGCCGGCATCGACCTGTGGTCCTTCGCGCGGCTGACGGAAACCTTCCAGGCCCTGCACGACCGGGGCGAGCATACCATCGTGATCATCTCCCACCAGGAGCGCATCATCCGCCTGGCGGACGAAATTCTTCTGATTGCCGGCGGAGAGCTCGCAGCCCGCGGCAGCGCGGAGGAGCTCTACCCGAAGCTGATGGCCAACGCCATTGCAGGCTGCAATATGCTGGAGGTGAACAAGACATGCTGACAGACGTTCAGAAGCACATTCTTCAGACCGTTGCGGATATGACCTCCATGCCGAAGGGCGCGGTCAACATCCGCTCCGACGGCCAGAAGGAATACCGGCAGAACTCGGAACACATTGAAATTATCTCCAAGACGGACAAGGATGGTATCGACGTCCGCGTCAAGCCCTTTACCAGGCATGAGGACGTCCATATTCCCGTCATCCTGACAAAATCGGGCTTTCACGATCTGGTCTACAACGATTTCTTTATCGGCGAGGGCGCGGAGGTCACCATCGTCGCCGGCTGCGGCATTCACAACTGCGGCGACTGCGACTCCCAGCACGACGGCGTGCACACCTTCTACGTTGGAAAAAACGCGGTCGTCACCTACGTCGAAAAGCACTACGGAGAGGGCGAGGGCAGCGGCAAGCGCATTTTAAACCCGCAGACAATCGTCTATCTGGAGGAGGGCGCAAAAATCATTCTGCAGACCAGCCAGATTGCCGGCGTGGACGACACCAAGCGCTATACGCGCGTGGAGGCCAACGGCGAGGGCAGCGAGGTGCAGATTACCGAGCGCCTTCTCACCCACGGCGCGCAGCACGCCGTAAGCGAGATGGACGTGATCCTGAACGCGCCCGGCAGCCGCACGCGCGTGATTTCCCGCTCGGTTGCAAAGGAGCAGTCCACCCAGCTCTTTTATCCCCGCGTGCAGGGCAACGCTCCCTGCTTCGGCCATGTTTCCTGCGACGCGATCATCATGAACGAGGCGAAAGTCCGCGCAATTCCGGAAATTTCCTGCAACCACGTGGACGCGGCGCTCATTCACGAGGCCGCCATCGGGCGCATCGCCGGGGAGCAGCTTTTAAAGCTTGAAACGCTGGGCCTTACGCCGGAGCAGGCGGAGGAAAAGATTCTGGAGGGTTTCCTGCGCTGAGACCCGGCCGCAGGCATGTGTGCCCTTGTCATTTAAGGAGAGGTTGTCTCAAATCAGGAAATCAGGAATAATATTCTTGAATTTTCATTTTTATTTAAGAGATATCGTTCCTATTAATTTAGAAAAGGCATACGAACTCAGCCATTACACTGAGTTCGTATGCCTTTGTTTTTGAAAGCTACTTTTAAAAAATCATTTTGAGGCAGCCCCCTTTTTTTGAAAAAGCTTGCCTGCGGTTTGCCAAATTCCAGCTGAGCCGGGAAAACAGGCCGTCCGTTGTCACGCCCGGCGCGGAGCGCGGCAAGCAGCACGCCAAATGGGACGCGCAGCGGAAAGGGACAAGCTATAAGCAAAACTGAAAATCGCCATTGACAGGCTCATTCCCATTTTCAAAGACCTTGATGAGTTCCTGCGTCGGCGCGGGCGCTGAAAGCGGCGGGCGTCGGTGATAAGCGCCCCGACCTTGCCAAGCTGCGCGAGGAATATTCCAGACTGTCCGAAGAAAAGGATCGGCTATACGC
>CAKUHJ010000032.1 GCA_934655935.1 uncultured Oscillospiraceae bacterium
GCATCAGCTTCGCCGGCGGCGCAGAATACTTCAACTGCGACAGGCTCTTCTGCGCCGGAATCTGGCCCATCACGGTCGCCACAACCATCCTCAAGCCCGGCGGCTACAACCGCCTTGCCCAGATGGTCCGCAAGACCGAGGCCCTGCCCTATCAGGCCTTCCGGGGCACGGACTCCGCCGCGCTCAGCGAGCTGAGCGCCGCCTCTCACCATGATTTCCACCATCTCAAGCCCATCAAGCCCATCCCCGCCCGCAAGTCGGAGCAGAAGGTCCCATGGCTTGACTGCTTCACCGCGCCCTGCCAGGGCGGCTGCCCCATCCACCAGGACATTCCGGAGTATCTGGAGCTCTGCCGCCGCGGCCTCTACGGCCCGGCCCTGAAGCTGATCTGCGAGAAGAACGCGCTGCCCTTCATCACCGGCACTATCTGCGCGCACCGCTGCCAGAACAAGTGCTCGCGCAATTTCTACGAGGAGTCCGTCCATATCCGCGACACGAAGCTGCTTGCCGCCCAGCACGGGTATTCTGCGCTGATGGCCTCCATCCGCATGCCCGCGCGCGTGCCCGGCAAGAAGGCCGCCATCGTCGGCGGCGGCCCGACCGGCATTGCCGCAGCCTATTTCCTGGGCCGCGCCGGCGTGGAAACGACAATCTTTGAGCGTGAGGAAAAGCTCGGCGGCGTGCCGCGCTACGTGATTCCCGCCTTCCGGATTTCCGACGAGGTCATCGACAAGGACGTCGCGCTCATGGAAAAATACGGCGTTGAGGTCCGCTGCGGCGCGCCCGCGCCCAGCGTACAGGCCCTCAAGGACATGGGCTATACGCACATTCTGCTTGCCACTGGCGCCTGGCAGGCCGGCAGGCTGGATATCCCCGGCAATGTCAAGAGCGTCATCGGCTGGATGAAGGAAATGAAGACGCAGGTCAAGCCCTGCCTTTCCGGCCACGTCGTCGTCATCGGCGCGGGCAACACCGCGATGGACGCCGCGCGCGTGGCAAAGCGCATGGGCGCCGCCTCCTCCACCATCGTATACCGCCGCACCCGCAAGGAAATGCCCGCCGACGAGCACGAGCTGAAGCTCGCCATCGACGAGGGCGTGGAGCTGGTCGAGCTGGCCGCGCCGGTTTCTCAGGAAAACGGCAGCCTGCGGCTGGAGAAAATGAAGCTCGGCGAGCCGGACGCCTCCGGCCGCCGCTCCCCGGTACAGACGGGCGAATTCTTCGAGCTTCCGTGCGACCTGGTCATTTCTGCCGTCGGAGAAAAGGTTGACAGCGCGCTGATGGCCGAAAACGGCATTGAAATGGAGCGCAAGGGTCCGGCCTTCAAGACAAACGTTCCGAACGTCTGGTGCGCGGGCGACGCGCATCGCGGCCCGGCAACCGTCGTCGAGGGCATTGCGGACGCCGCAGCCTTTGCCGAGGCCGTCGTGGGCAGTGCATACTCATATGAAATTCCCGCCGAGGCCTATCCTGCAAAGGCGGACGCCGTGGCGAAGAAGGGCGTTCTCAAAATGGCGAAGGACGCCTGCTGCGAGGGCAGCCGCTGCCTTTCCTGCAGCACGGTCTGCGAAAACTGCGCCGATTCCTGCCCGAACCGCGCAAACGTCGTAATTAAGATGGCCGACGGCCGCCACCAGATCCTGCATGTGGACAAAATGTGCAACGAGTGCGGCAACTGCACGCAGTTCTGCCCCTACGCCTCCGAGCCCTGCCACGACAAGTTCACGCTCTTCCAGACAAAGCACGACATGGAGTGCAGCAAAAACGCCGGCGTTCTCTTCCTGGACCGTGCACACGTGCTTGTGCGCATGGCCTCCGTTGAGCAATACGACCTCTCACGGCCCAATCAGCTGCCGGCTGAGCTGGAACGCTTCATCCTCACCATCCGCGACAAATACGCATATCTTTACGCCTGATTCCCTGAAATCAGAAAAAACAGCGCCTGCGGCGAACCGCCGCAGGCGCTGTTAGACTGTCAAAAAAGCCAAGGCTTTTTTGACAGCTTCAGGTCAGGGCGTCCCATACGGGCTGCGGGATGCTGACCGTCCGGTCCGTATAGGCAATCTGCGCTTCCACGCTCGCTGCGGCGTCCGAGGTCACAATGTGCACGCTTCCCGTGCAGGAAATCCGGATCGCGCTCAGCTCTCCCGCCTGCACAAGCACCGTAATGCTCCCCTCCGTCATGGACAGCTTCTGCTGGTTTGATTCGGGAAGAATTGCGCTGCAGACCTGCCGCATCCCGTCCTCGTCCAGACTCAGAGAAAAGACATAGGAATCCGCGCCGGTATTGGCCGCCTGGACGTCTCCGTTCAGCAGGAGCTGATAGGAAAGCGTCAGCAGCTGCGACGAGACCGCAAGCTGCTCCATCTCCGTGCCGGCCGCCTTTCCGTCCGCGCCGCACAGCTTTTCATCCGTAAAATAGACCGCCAACGCATCCTTGCGGATGCAGGAAACCGGCTTTTTGCAGTCATACTGCAGCGTTTCGCTCAGAACCAGTGGGCCGCAGTCGGCGCGCAGCGTCAGATCTGCGCTGACGCTCTCCGCAGTGAGGCGTCTGCTCCAGGCCTCCAGGAGCGCCAGATATTCCTCGGTCAGAACCTGCTGGCCCTCCGCCCCGTCGGAAACGGCGTTCAGAACCGCCTGCGGCACCTCCGGAAGCGGGTTCTGCGGCGTTCTGACCGTCAGCCTTGCTGCGGCGGAAAGCGTCTGGCTGCCCTGCGTCTGGAAGGAAAGCCCGCTCAGCGCGCCGTCCTTTTCCAGAACCTCCAGCGTCAGCTCCATGGAGCCGGGGAGCTCCGTCTGGATACGGGAAAACAGGATTTCAAGAATGCGCTGCGCCTGCTCTGCGCTGACGCGCAGGCGGTAAAGCGTTCCGTCCTGCGTCTGCTCCTGCTCTGCAGAGGCGTCGCGGCAGAGCTCCGCCGCCGCGCTCAGAAGCGCCCTGTAGTCCGGCGCGGCAAAGCCGAGGCGGAAGGCCTTCCCGTTTTCCAGGTAGACGCTGCGGTCGCTGTAGTAAACCGTCACGCCGTCTGAGGCGGCGCAGGTGATTTCCTTTCCGTCCTGATTCAGGCGCGTGAGCAGCGCGTCGGTCACAACCGTCTGCGCGCCGTCGCCCGCCTCCGCGTGCAGCTGCATGCACGTGGTTTTCTCCGCCTGATAGGCCTTCAGCACCCGGTAAGCCGCCAGCTCCTCCCGAAGCCCAGGCCGCAGGAAGAAAAACCATGCGCCCGCAGCCAGCGCAGCGACAAGCAAAACCGCCAGAACCGGAATCCACCAGCGCACGCGCCGCTGCTTCGCAGCCTTTTCCGGCGCGCGCGCTTCTTTTTTTTCAGGCGGCGTCTGCTGCGCCTGACGAAGACGCCGCAGCTCCTCCTGCGCAGCCTGGAGCTGCGCCTCCGCGCTCTCGGCGCGGGCCAGCAGCGCCTCGTTGACCTTTGCGGTCTCCTCCGGCTGCTGCGCCGGGGCCGCAGGTTCCTGCTGAGGGCCTGCCTCCTCAGTTTTCGGCGCGCGGCTTCTTCGGATCAGCTTCCGGATGAGCAGCACTGCGAGCACAATCAGCCCCAGCACCACCGCCGCCATTGCCGCCCAGATCAGCCACAGAGGGAACGTGCTTACCACAGCAAGCTCCGCCGTGTCCGCCTGCACCGGGAAGCAAAGATAGCTTCCAAAGAGTGTATAGTCGGTGGCCTGCCATTCCCCGTCCGTCTTCACATAGACGCGCAGCCTCTGCGTCCGTCCATCCGGGGCCAGATAGCGCACCGTATGCGTGCCTCCGGCCGACTCTGCACTGAGGCGAATGGTTCCCTGCTCAACGATTTCCCAGTTGGCGTTTGCCGCCGGGAAGCGGCCGGAGAAAATATCGGAAAGATAGCTTCCCAGGCGCGTAAAAAACGTACCCGGATAAACGTCAAAGACCTTCGGCGTCATCGCGTCCACCGTGTAGGCGACCGCGTCACCGGTCTGGAATTCTCCCTCGACAAGAAGCGCGCTTCTGCCGTCCTCACGCAGGACCGGCGCCGTCACGCACGGAAGCCAGGGCGTGTAGACCGCCGTGACCGTCGTATCCGCATGGAGCTCCGAAAGCTCCGTCCGGTCCCAGGCCGCAAAGCAGCCCTCCTTCTGCGGCAGCTCCGGGAAATCCTCCTGCGCAAACGAATCTCCGTAGGCAAAGCGCGTGGAGAACACCGTCTCATCGTCGACCACAAATCGCAGCGTCAGCCGCTGCATCGCAAGCGGAAGGGCCTGGCGGCTCTGAAGCTCGGAGAAGGTGATGGGCTCGGCCTGGCCCGCGACGCTTCTGCGGTTCAGGCCCGCAAGCGTATCGGACACAAAGACGTTTTCCAGGAAGCTGCCCGCGTCGTCGCCGCAGATTGCGCCGGCGTATTCTGTCTCCTGCTCCAGCTCAATCAGCGCGCAGCAGCCGGCAATCAGGCTCCCGCCGCCGGAGACCGTTTCCGCCGCGCCGGAGCCGGCAATGCCGCCCACGTAGCTCTGGCCGGAAAGCGCACACTTTGCGTAGCTGCTGCGGATTGTCGCGCCCGTCATACCGGCGACGCCGCCGACATAGCTGCCGCTCTCGCTCGCAGCGGAGCCGTATCCCTCGCACTGCGTGATCAGGCCAAGGTCCATCCGCCCGCAGACCGCGCCGGCATAGTTCCGCTTGGCCGTGACGCTGCCTGTGTTGACGCAGCTCTGCAGAATCGCCTTATATTCGTACTGGCGGCGGTAGCTTCCCGAAAGCTGGCCGGAGATATCGTCCTCCGGGTCCAGCGCATATTCCAGCGCCAGATAGCCCGCCACGCCGCCGGTGTTCAGGTCGCCCTCGATCGTGCCGCTGTTTTTGCAGGCGGAAATCTTTCCAAGCGTCACCGTGTCCACATCGGCCCCGGAGGTATCGGTAATCCGGTCGGTCTCCCCGGCCTGATTGACCGCGTCAAAAACAGTATTGGAAATTTTCTGGAACTGGTCGTTGATGGCGCGGACGTCCTCCGCCAGCGTCCCGGCGGCGCCGGAAAGCGCGCCGCTCAGAAGCGACAGCTGCGAGCCGACGCCGTTCAGCGAGGACGGAAGCGCCCCCAGATCCGGCGTGGCCACAATCTGCGCGCCTCCGGTCAGAATTCCGGAGGCCTCCCCCGCATGAGAGATATCCGTGGAAAGCGAGCCCGGCTTCAGCGCGGTCGTGATATCCGTGCCGGAGATATGGCTGGCGCTGCCGTTCATGACGCCGTCCACATCGACGCGCGCCTTGATATCGTTGGCTGCCGAAACCGCAGAGTTTACATAACCCGAGATGCTGCTCAGCCGCGACGAAGCGTCGCCCGCGCTTCCCTCCGCGTCGTCCGCCGCCTTCTCTACCAGCGCATGCAGCTCATTCAGCTGGTCCTGCAGCTGCGCGAGTGAGCTTTCGGAAAGCTCCATGCGGATATAGGGCTCCATCTGGCCCACAATCCCGCCGACGTCCTTCCGCCCGCAGATTGAGGCCGTGTTTTCGCAGCGGGAAATCTGGCCGCAGCTGCGCCCCGCGACGCCGCCGACATTGTAGCCTATGTGCTGATAGCCGACCGCTGCCTCGTTCCGGCAGGAAAGGATGTAGCCGGTATTATAGCCTGCCACGCCGCCGGTATCCGTCGCGACGTTGGAGGCGCTCAGCTGCTTCAGCCGCGACAGATCCAGGGAAAAGCTGAAGTCCAGGCTGGAAAGATCGATTCTGGGATCGGTGCTTTCGATATTCACATACATGTTGTTGACGCACGAATCCAGCACGCCCTGGTTTTCTCCCGCAATGCCGCCGGTCATGCTCTGGCCGAACGCCGCGCCGGAGGCAGAGCAGCCCTCCACGCTGCCGCTCTGCGTATTGAGGCCGACCAGGCCGCCGACGCTGCTTTTTCCGGATACGGTGCCGGTAAAGCTGCAGCTGCGCAGCACGCCGCTGTTCTTCCCGGCAAGGCCGCCGGCATAGCTGCTCTGGCTGCCGGGCGTGACGCTTCCTTCCACATGGAGGTTTTCCACATACGCCTCTGCCTGCAGCTCGGAAAACAGGCCCGCAGGGCTCATACTCTCAGACAGCGCCAGGCCCCGGATCGTGTATCCGTTTCCAAGGAAGCGCCCGCCGAAGCTGGCCGCCGGCCGGTAGTCCAGCCCCTCCAGGGAGATATCGGCCTGCAGGGAGAAGGTCTTGCCCTGCGACCAGACGTCCAGCGTGCACGCACGCGCAAAATCAAGAAATTCCTCCGCTGTGGAGATGGAAATCACAGCTTCCTCCGCCGTCTCCGCCGCGGAAACGCCGCCTTCTGTCCCCTCCGCGGCCAGAGCGCTGCAAAGCGGGCTGATACACAGCAGCGCGGCAAGCGTCAGGCCCGCAGCCATTCTGAAAAGCTTATGTCTCATCGCTCTTTTCCGCCTCCTCTGCAGAATTGGAAACCATGGTAAGGTCAATATCGCCCTCCACCACGGCGTGCATCACGCCGCGGATGCTGCCGTTGATCGTACCGGAAACAACGCCGTCCACCAGCATGCGCCCGCGGCCCGTTTTCCGCTCGGTCACGCCCGGCACGCTGAAGGAGGTCTTATCCACCACGCCGCTGCCGACCAGAAGAATCTGCGGCAGGACGAACATGACCAGGAAAATGGAAATCAGCGTTCCGCGTCCCAGGCTCTCGCCGATGCCCGCAATGACAGGCTCCGAGGTCAGATTGCCGATCAAAAAGCCGCAGACCGACATAATCGCGCCCGAGGTAATGATCGTCGGGAAGGCAAAGTTCATGGTCTCGACAATCGCGTCGCGGTGATGCATCGTATTTTTGAGATCCTGATAACGGCTGGCGATGACAATCGCATAGTCGATGTTCGCGCCCATCTGAATGGAGCTGACAATCAGGTACGCCAGATAGAACAGGTACTTGCCCGTGATGGTCGGCACGGAGAAATTGATCCAGATACTGCCCTGAATCACGAGAATCAGCAGAATCGGCATGCCTGCGGAATTGAACGTGAACAGCAGCACAAACAGAACGATCACCACGGAAACGATGCTGACCACAGTGTTGTCCACAGCGAAGGATTTTTCAAAATCGTATTCGTTCGTGGACTGGCCGGCCAGGAGCACCTCTCCGTCCGGATATTTTTCCTGCGCCATTTCGCGGATGGTATCCGTGAAGGCATAGGTCTCGTCGCCGCTCTGCGGAAGCGTCAGATACACAAGAATCCGGCTGTAATTGTCGCTCTGGAGCTGCTTCTTCGCCGCAGTCATCTGGATTTTCGCATCGTTCAGAAGCTCCATCTGCTCGTCCGACAGCGTGACGATACCGGCGTCAATCTGGTCGCAGACATAAAGCAGCATATCAATCAGCGGCACCTGATAGGACGACAGGTTCCCCGCCAGCTTTCCGTAATCCGACTGGTTTGCCGCGTAGGCCGCATACACGACCTCCGCAAGCTCATAGTCGAGGTTGGCAAGCTCGGCAAACTGGCGCGGCGTCAGCTTGTCTGCAAGCATGTAGCCCCCGATGGCCTCAATGTTGGTAAGACCCATGGTGTAGTCCACCTCCTCGCAGGCCTCCAGCTCCTCGCTGAGCTGCCGCTCCTTCTCATAGTCCCCTGCCGGGACGACCAGCGCGAGCATATTGGACGTGGAGAAATTGTCCTCGATCATCTGCTCGGCCAGCTGCGTTTCGTTCTGCTTGGGCGCAGAAAGAAGGCTGTAGCCATAGGCGAAGGGACAGTCCGCAGAGGTGCGGAAGGCAAAGAACACCACCGCCAGGAAGATAACCGGAACAAAGAAGCGCGTGGCATAGTCGATTTTTCCGACAAACGGAATCTTCGGCACGAAGCTTTTGTGCGCGCTGCGGTCAATCAGCGGCCCGAAAAGCATCAGCAGTCCCGGCATCACCAGGAAGGCGGACAAAAGCGCAAAGCCGATGGATTTGATCAGGCAGATCGCCATATCCGGGCCAAGCTTGAACTGCATGAACAGCATGGCGACCAGACCGCCGACCGTCGTCAGGCAGCTTGCGCCGATCTCCGGGATGGACTTGCTGAGCGCGGCAATCACAGCCTCGCGCAGCGGCAGGAGCCGGTGTTCTTCTTTAAAGCGGTTGCAGAATATAATGGCGTAGTCGATGGACAGCGCCAGCTGCAGGATGCTGGTCACGGAGTTGGAAATAAACGAGATTTTTCCGAGCAGGAAGTTCGTGCCCTGGTTGCAGATCAGCGCCGTGACAAACGTCAGGATCAGCACCGGCACCTCGCCGTAGGTCTCCGAGGTCAGCAGCAGCACCGTCACAATGACGATGGCGACATAGATCATGATGACGCTGATCTCATGGTCGATGGTTTCCTGCTGGGTGTTGCCGAGCTCGGTCTCCACATACAGATCGTAGCCCGCCAGCGTCTGCTTGACGGCGGCCAGAGCCGTCAGGCATGCGTCGTCCTTCTCGTCGTAGGCAAACGTTACGGAGAAGAGCGCGCTCAGCGCGCTGCGGTTATAATGGTCGGACGTTTCGTCGTAGCCGACGCTCTGCACGCCCTTGACGGCGGCCAGCTCCTCGCTGAGCGTCTGCGCCTGCTCCGGGGTGACGTTCGCCACCATGAGCTCGGCCGTGCCGTAGGTCACAAACTCCTCCTCCATGACCGCAAGCGCCTTTTTGGTATCCGAGCCGTCCGGAAGATAATAGGTCAGATCGCTCTCAACCTCCACCCAGCTGCGGGCAAAGGCAGAAAAAACGAGCAGGATGACCGTCAGGAGAAAGATCAGATTCCGCTTATCGACAATCACGGTCGACAGCTTCTCCATAAATGTGGCTTCTGCCGGCTGTGCTGGTTTTTCCATTGCGTCTCCTTTCCATGCCCGGCGGCCGGGCCGCGCGGACAACACTTCTGCATTTTATCTATTTATTTTACCGGATTCGCGCCGGTTGTCAATACTCCCCTCGCCGGTCTCTGGACAATTTCCGCCTCCTGACCAAGCCCGGCGGCGCAGGCGCAGCCGGAGCGGCGGAAAAAACTTTCCTTCCGATTTCGCGCGGAAGGCGGTAGACAAAAATCGGATGTTGTACTATACTTAAATTCGCTTCGTTCCGACACGGAGCAAACCGGGAAGCAGGAGGTTATTTCCATGAAGGAACGGCCCGCGCCGCGCAGGCTTTCATTTGTTGTTCCGGCTGCCGTCGCAGCGCTGGCAGTCGTCATTCTGCTGATCTCCCTTCTGCCGGAGCGCGGCGGAAAAAGCGCTGTGCCAAGCATATCCTGCGCCGAGGGGCTTGCATTTCTGCAGCAGCTGGAATCGCGCGCGCCATCTGAGATTGACGCGGAGCTCAAGGCCATCCGCCAGGCGGAGCTGGAGGAAATGAAGCAGCAGTGGCTGGGGCAGATGCTGCGCGGAGAAATCTCCGTCTGGGAGCAGTTTCAGGACTATGCGCTTCTTGGCGACTCCCGCGCGTACGGTTTCTCTTTTTATGGCTTTCTGCCGAAGGAACGCGTGCTTGCCGGCAGCGGCGACACCATTCTTGCCGTGGAAGATCACCTGGAGGAGCTTGAAGACCTCAACCCCGCCATGATCTTTCTCTGCTACGGCATCAACGACGTGGGCATCGGCTACTGGCCGGAGCCGTCGGACTATGTGGATAAAATTTCTGAAACCCTCGCGCTTTTGAAAAAGACGCTGCCCGGAGCGAAGGTCTACCTCAGCTCCATTCTGACCGCCTACGATCCCGCCTTTGCCAGAGGCCCCGCATGGCGGAGAATTCCGGATTATAACGACGCCGTACGCGCCTACTGTGCGGAAAACGGCGTTCCGTATATCGATATGACTGCGCTCTGTGAGGAAAACCAGTCGCTCTATCAGGACGACGGCGTCCACCTTCAGAAGGAATTTTATCCGCTCTGGGCCGTCCAGATGATTTCAGAGGTTTATTCAGATGGAAATGAAGAACAAATCGAATTTGCCGCCGGAGGCTGAGCTGACCGGCGCTTCGGTCGACGACATTCTCGACGGCCTGATCGCCGAATTCGGCTCCGGCGCGCAGACCCCGCCGGCATCCTCTGCGCCGGAGGACTTCCTTCCGGAAACGCACACGACGGAGGACCTTCTGCCCGAGTCGCCCGCAGGGAAAGCGCCGGCTCCAACCGCTCCGCTCTCTGCGCATTCAGAGCCCGAAGGGCCGCATGCAGAAGCCTCCGCCGCGCCGCGCGGAACAGGCTTTGCCGCGTTCTGCATGGGGCTTCTGAAATATGCCGCGGCGCTCTGCGCGGCCGCGTTCATCCTGTTTCAGTGCATGCAGACCGGACGCGTCAGCAGCGCGCCCATGGAGTCCGTCGCCGAGGCGACCCGGAGCGCCGTCTCGCTTTCGTCCATGCAGCAGGCGGACGCGCGGATGCTGCGCCGCCTCTACGGCCTGGACCCCTCGCAGCTGGACGGCTGGATGCTTTACTATCCGGCGGACAATATGGACGCCGAGGAGCTGCTGCTTGTCAAGCTCTGCGATCTTTCGCAGAAGGACCTCGTCGTTTCCGCGATGCAGGCAAGAAAATCTGCGCAGATGACCAATTTCGACGGATACGGCGTCGAGCAATATGATATGTTATCGAAGGGAATCATAGACGTGCAGGGAAACTATGTTCTTTTCGTCGTACACGCGGACGCGGACGCCGCCTGCCAGGCGTTTGAAAACGCGCTTTAGGGAGGAACATTGTGCTTTTCAGCAGTGTATTTTTTCTGTTTGCTTTTCTTCCGGTTTCTCTGATCGTCTATTACCTGTGCCCGAGAGCGGCAAAGAACGCCGTGCTTGTGCTTCTGAGCCTTGTATTCTACGCCTGGGGCGGGCCGAAGGATCTGGTGCTGCTGTGCCTGACGGCGCTTATGAGCTGGGCCGCGGGGCTGGAGCTCTCGCTGCTTCTCGCACGCGGAAAAAGAGGCCTTGCGCGCTTTACGCTCTGGACAGCGGCGCTTCTGCAGCTGCTGCCGCTGCTGTTTTATAAGTATACGGATTTTCTGCTGGGCGGCGTTTTCTCGCTTTTCGGCGTGCCGTTCTCCGCGCCGGAGCTCCGCGCGCCGGTGGGCATTTCCTTCTTTACCTTTCAGGCGCTCTCCTGCCTGTGGGATATTTACCGCGGCAAGGCCGAGGCCACGCGGAATCTGATCGACCATGCGCTCTACATCAGCTTTTTCCCGAAGCTTCTCTCCGGGCCCATCGTCCCGTACCAGCAGATGCAGCCGCAGCTGCGCGCGCATCCGGTCTCGCTTTCCGACGCCGCGGAGGCCACGCCGATGATTCTGGCCGGCCTTGCAAAAAAGGTCCTGATCTCCGACCAGCTGGCCGTGTGCTTCTCCTCCATCCAGGCGCTGGACGCCGCCTCGCTTTCCGCCGGAACGGCGTGGCTGGGCGCGCTGTGCTACACGTTCCAGCTCTATTTTGACTTCAGCGGCTATTCCGACATGGCCATCGGCCTTGCACGGCTCTTTGGCTTCCGCTTCGAGGCCAACTTCAACTATCCCTATACGGCCGTGGGCCTCCGCGATTTCTGGAACCGCTGGCACATCAGTCTCAGCCACTGGTTCCGCGATTATGTCTACATACCGCTCGGCGGCAGCAAGGCCGGAACCGCGAAGCAGATCCGGAACCTGCTTCTTGTGTGGCTTCTGACCGGCGTCTGGCACGGCGCTTCCATGAGCTTTGTCGTATGGGGCCTCTACCACGGGGTGCTGCTGCTTCTGACGCGCTACCCGCTGCGGGGCCTGCTTGAAAAAATCCCGGCGGCCGTGCGGCGGGTCGGAACCTTTTTCCTGGTTGTGATCGGGTGGGTCTTTTTCTTCTCGCCCACACTTTCGCAGGCATTCGGCTACCTTGCGCGGATGTTCCGCGGCGCGCTTCTGGACGGTACGGCAAAGTACTATTTCTCCGCCAACTGGCTGTTGCTGCTGCTTGCCGTCTTTGGCTGTACGCCGCTTCCCAGAACCGTCTGGTCGAATCTGGTCAACCGCGGCAGCGCGCTGCGGCGCGTGCTGGCGGCGCTGGTATGCCTGGGCGTTTTCGTGCTGTGCGTCAGCTGCATGATCGCCTCGACCTATCAATCGTTCCTTTATTTCCAATTCTGAGGAGGTGCTGCTCTTGGATACCGGGCGCAAGGACAGGCGCGAGGCCGAGAAGGCGCAGCTTGCCGCAAACCGAACAAGAGGCGCGCTTGCGCTGGCCTGGCTGCTTGCCGCAGCGCTTCTGGCTGCGGCTCTGGCCTCCATGCTGAAGCCCGCACGGGAATACTCCGACACGGAAAACCGCAGGCTTCAGACCATGCCCGCCTTCTCCGTGCAGGCGCTGGCCGACGGGAGCTGGTTCTCCGACCTTCAGAGCGCGCTTTCCGATCAGTTCGTCTTCCGCGACCGCTGGATCGGCGTTCATTACCGGCTGCAGAAGCTTCTGGGCCGGCGGGAAATCAACGGCGTCTATCTCTGCCAGGATCATTACCTCATGGAGGTCCCTGCCGCACCGGAGCGCGAGACGCTGGAGCGGACGCTTACCGCCATGGAGGGCTTCGCTGCGCGGCACGAGGGGCTCCGCATGAACGCGCTGATTGTGCCCAACGCCTCGGCGGTTCTTAAAAATCTCCTGCCCGCAAACGCCCCCGCCTACGACCAGGCGCCGCAGCTCACCCGCATCCGGGACAGGCTCTTGGCCGCCGGCATGTCCGCGCCGGAGCTTCTTCAGGCGCTGCGCCTGCACACCTCCGAGCAGCTCTACTACCGGACCGACCACCACTGGACCAGCACCGGCGCTTACTATGCCTTCGAGGAAAGCCGGGAAGCGCTTGGCATCGGCGAGGCCGCAAAAAACTATGCGGTCTACCCGATTGCAACGGATTTTGAGGGCACGCTCTCAGCCAAGGCCGGCGCGCACGAGGTCACGGACGCCGTCTACGTCTACAGCCCGCAGGGCGTCAAGAACGACTATTATGTGGAGTACAACGGTCAGGCCGCAACCAGAAGCTGCTCCGTCTATGTCAGCGAAAGCCTGCAGAACAAGGACAAATACACCGTCTTTTTCGGCGGCAACCACCCGCTTGTCACCATCCAGACCACGGCAAACAACGGTAAGGTCCTTCTGATCTTCAAGGACTCCTATGCGAACTGCTTTGTGCAGTTTCTGACGCCGTATTATGAGCGGATTGTGATGCTGGACCCCCGCTATTACTACGATGACGCCGAAGCGCTCATGGAGCGCGAGGGCGTAACGGACGTGCTGTTCCTTTATAATTTTGATACCTTCAGCGCGGATACCTCGCTTGCCTACGCGCTGAGCGTCTATGAGGACTGAGCCTTTCTGCCGCGCCGGATTGACAGGCCGCGCTTTATCCGCTATACTATCTCAGATACGAATTTACAGACAGAAAATCGGAAGTTGGGAATACTTATGAGTATGATTGCATTTGACGAATACAAGGTGAAGCTTACGAACATCCGCCCGAAGCTGGATGCGCTGGCGGCTTCCCTGGGCATCGAGGCCTGCGAGCGTGAGCTTGACCGGCTGCACGCGCAGATCGAAGCGCCCGGCTTCTGGGACAACCAGGCGGTTTCCCAGAAGGTCATGAAGCAGGCGCGCCTGCTGGAAGCCAAGCTGGAAATGTACCGCAGGATGTGCACGCAGTGGGACGATCTGTATTCCATCTGCGAAATGGCCATCGAGGAAGGCGACGATTCCATGCTCCCCGAGGTCACGGACGGCTATACCCAGCTCGAGCAGCAGATGGAAAAGGCCCGGCTGGAAACGCTTCTTTCCGGTGAATACGACAACAACAACGCCATCGTCTCCTTCCAGGCGGGCGCGGGCGGCACGGAGGCGCAGGACTGGGCCTCCATGCTCTACCGGATGTACACCCACTGGGTGGAAAGCCACGACCTGAGCTATAAAATTCTGGATTATCTGGATGGCGACGAGGCCGGCATCAAGTCCGCAAGCATTCTTGTGGAGGGCCCCAACGCTTACGGTCTTCTGAAAAGCGAAAACGGCGTGCACCGCCTGGTACGCGTCTCCCCGTTCGATGCAAACGCACGCCGCCAGACGTCCTTTGCCGCGGTGGAGGTGATTCCGGAAATCACGGACGATTCCAAGGACGTCGAAATCCGTCCCGAGGATATCGAAATGCAGGTCTACCGCTCCTCCGGCGCGGGCGGCCAGCATATCAACAAAACCTCCTCGGCCGTACGCCTGATTCACAAGCCGACCGGCATCGTCGTCGCCTGCCAGACGCAGCGCGACCAGTTCCAGAACCGCGAAACCTGCATGCGCATGCTCCGCTCGAAGCTGATTGAAATCAAGGAGCGCGAGCATCTGGACAAAATCTCCGACATCAAGGGCGCGCAGCTGAAAATCGAGTGGGGCAGCCAGATCCGCAACTACGTCTTCATGCCCTACACGCTGGTCAAGGACACGCGCACCGGCTATGAAACCTCAAATGTGAACGCGGTGATGGACGGCGATCTGGACGGCTTCATCAACGCCTACCTGACGTGCGCGGCTACAGGCACGTGGGTTACAAAAAGCTGATGCAAAATTTTGCAGAATATTCGGAAATCTGACTTGCAAAGCAGCGGAAGCTGTGGTATCATATACACTGCTGTTCAGGGTGCATCTGAAAACGTTCCGTTCGTCCCCCGCTGTTTTCAGAGATATCCTGGAAAATGAACGATTTATCTCGGCGTGCCGTCTGCCGGCGAAGGGCGGCTGTAATTTGGAGGAATTATGTCTGCTCTTCACATTGCTTTGACCGTTGTTCAGGTAATTCTTGCGGTGGCGCTGGTTGTGATCGTCACGCTTCAGTCCGGCAAGTCCGAAGGTCTTTCCGGCGCGTTCGGCGGAAGCTCCAGCGACAGCTTCATGTCCCGCAACAAGTCCAAGTCGCTCGACGCCACGCTCGCCCGCGCGACCAACTGGATCGGCGGCGTGTTCCTGGTGCTGACGCTGGCCCTGAACCTGTTCTGAGATCTGTCTTTTACTGCCCTGCGCTTTCGGCGCAGGGCACTTTCTCTATCTGGACGCCCGGATAGTAATAAAGAAGAATCGCCCGGTAATCAAAGCCGGCCTCGGCCATCGCCTGCGCGCCGTACTGGCTCATGCCGACACGGTGGCCGAAGCCCAGAACGTCAAAGACGAAGCTCCCATCCTCGTAGGAAACGGAAAAGCGCGTGGAGTTGAGCCCCAGCATGCTCCGCAGCTGCACGCCGCCAAGCTCCGTCCCGCAGAATCTGAGCGTGTCGACCCCGCCGCCGTCCGTCCTGCTGAGCGTGCCGAGCCACGTCTCGGGCGGCGTATTGAAATCCGCCTCCACGCCGTGCGCGCGCAGCCGCTCTGCAAGCGCCTGCGGCGAGAAGACCACCCGCGATTCATACCTCGCGGCCTGCTCCTCGCCGGGGCTGTCCACCGCCTGAAGGTACGGCACCTCCCCGCCCCACACGGCGACCGCCGCCTCCGTCCTTCCGCCGGAGCAGGAAAAGTAGGTCGCGTCAATCAGCTCGTCCCGGTAGCGCAGAACCTCGTCCTTTGTCGCAGCGACCGCCTCGCCTGCCCGCGTCCACGCTTCTTCAAACGCCTGGCCGAGCCTTTCCTCCAGCTCCCCGCGGGTCAGGCAGGCCTGGCAGCAGCTGCTCTGCGCGCAGACGTCCGCGTCTGCATGCCGGCCTCGCGCGGCCTGGCGGAGATAAAAGGTCCGCGCGGCAACCGCCTGGGCCTTCATGGTCTGCTCATCAAACTGCGCAGGAAGCTCGGAAAGCACCACGCGGGTCAGATATTCCTCCTCGTCCAGGCTGAGAACCTGCCCGTCCTGCAGGAGCCGCAGTGTACGCGGCTGCGCCTGCGGCGCTTCGCGGATGGTCAGAATGGGCTGCGGCCGGAGCTCAGGAGCCTGAACGCCCGACGGAATCAGGCCCAGTGCAAGCGCTGCGGCGGCAGCGGCGAGAAACAGTGTTTTCATGCGCAATTCCTCCACTTCCTATGTTTGTCCGGCCGGAGCGCCTCTCCTGGCCGGGTCTTATTCAGGCATATGCCCGTGCGGGGGCGCTTATGCCTCAGGGCGCCCTCTGATTGACATAATCCTTTTTCTTGACAGCCTTCGGCCCTTGGCGTATAATGCAGAGGTATACTGAACTCGGATAGGAGCGCTTTCATGAAATTGACGATTAAAACGCTGCTGATCATATTGCTTGTCTTCGCGCTTCTGGCTGCGGCGGCATGGTTTTTCCTTGTATACCGGACCGACCTGACCACCAGCGTCATGACCTACTGGGGCGCGCACTTCTACGACGCCGCGCGCTATAACCGCGCTGTCAGCTTCTACGGGCTGGCCTGGAAGCTCTCGCCGGACGACGCCGGCATTCCCATCCGTCTGGCAGAGGCCTACGTCCAGGAGGGAAACTATACCAAAGCAGAGTATACGCTTGTCAGCGCCATTACGCGCAGCGCCTCGGCCAAGGAGCTTTACATCGCGCTGTCCGGCGTTTATGTTGCGCAGGACAAGCTTCTTGACGCGGAGGATATGCTCAGCCGCATTACAAACGACGCCGTTCGCGCCGAAATTGAGGCCCTTCGGCCGGAAAAGCCGGTTATTGAGCCGGAAAGCGGCTATTATACCGATTATATTGACGTCACCGTCACAGGCTCCGGCGATAAAATCTACGCCGTGCTCAACGAGGACTTCCCCTCCGGCGAGGCGGACGTCTATACGGAGCCCTTTACGCTCTCGGGCGGAGAGAGCAAGATTGTGGCGCTGTGCGTCGGAGAAAACGGGCTTGTCAGCGAGGCGGCCTACGCGGGCTATACCGTCGGCAACGTT
>CAKUHJ010000033.1 GCA_934655935.1 uncultured Oscillospiraceae bacterium
CCTGTGGGACGGCTTCCCGGCCTTCCTGCGGGAGAACCTGCCGCAGAAGCCCGACACGTGCGAATACTATCTGCCCATCGCGGTCAACGCCTGCCTGCAGACGGGCGAGCTGCAGGCAAAGGTGCTTCCGTGCACCGAGGCCTGGCATGGGGTCACCTATCACGAGGATCTGCCGGAGCTGATGCGCGCCGTTGCAGAATTAAAGGAGCAGGGCGTCTATCCGTGCCGGCTCTGGGAAGCGTAAGGAGGAACGCGGCTTGGGGGAAGAGAAGCAAAACTGGTTTCAGAAGCACCGCGGCTTTATTTTTGGCTTCGCCGTCGTTGTGCTGATTTTGAACATTCTGATATTCCTGCTTGTCCCGTCGCAGAGCGCCGTGGCCTGGGAAAAGACGGCGGCGGAATATTCCCTGACGGATGAAAGCCCGGAGCAGACGCACACGCTGCAGCTGGAGGGTACGCTGACCACCGGCGTTCTGACCGGAAGCAGCTTCTCCGGCACACTGACGCTCGACGGCGTCAGCCTGCACTATTCCGCGCGCCGGGAAAACGGGCGCTGGGACGGCGCATTTTCGGACGCCTCCGGGCAGACGCTCGCGCAGGCGCGCTTCGGTGAGCTCTGCGTGAGTGCGCTGAACGCGGACAAGAGCTTCCAGACGCCGGTGCTGCTTCTGGCCGCCGGGACGGACGAGGTGCGCTTCCTTGTGCCCGGCGCAAAGACCCGTCTGGCCGCCCTGCAGCAGATTTATCAGCAATTTCCGGAATACAGCTGACGTTTTAACCAAAAATCAATTGCATTTTTTGTTTGATTCGTCAGTTCTCCTGCTTGCATTTCCGGTAAAAGAAGCGTATACTGCGTGAGGATTCAAAATCTTTGGAGGAAACATGCATGGGAGGCATTGTTATGAAACTGAAAAACATCAAAGAGGTCGAGCAGTTCCGGAACGTCATTCACGAGTGCACCGGAGACGTATATCTCAAGAGCCAGGAGGGAGACGTTTTCAATCTCAAGAGCGCCATGAGCGAATACATTGCCCTTGGCCGGCTTCTGAGCGAGCAGGGCGACAGCCTGGAGCTGTTCGCGAACAACCGGGAGGACGAGGCAAGGCTCCTTCGCTTTCTGAGCGAGCTCGACCAGCAGAACAGCGCCGCGCTCTGACCGGCGCAGCCGATCTGTCCATATGCTTCGCGTGCCGCATTTCGCGGCACGCTTTTTTCTTATACAGAGGCTTCGGACGCAGGCGTCCATTTCAGCGGAAGCCTGGCTCCCGGTCCTCAGCGGCGGCCGGGGCCTGCCTGGCCGCCGCCCTGGTTCATGGTGCCCATATCGGAGAGCGCCAGCTCCTGCGTCTGCACCAGTGCGTCCGGATTTTCCTGCTGCGCCGCCTCGGTGGACGGAACGCTGCCGTCCAGCTGGCCCTGTACGCTCTGCGCGCGCAGCGCGCAGAAGCTTCGCAGCGCCTGAACGCCGGTTTCAAATTCCTCCGCCGTGCAGAACCTTGTCGGGTCCTTTTCCACGTAGGGCGCAATCAGCGCATAGGCCTCGTCGATCAGGCCCTGGATATCCACGCTTTCCAGGAATTCGGCATAGAGCGCATGGTAGCGCGCCAGCGTCTGCCCGCTTTCAAAAATCCACGCCTGCATCGGCCGGTCGGACAGGGGCTCGTCAATCGGATCGTTGACCGCGGAGACCGCGTCCGCCGCATGGAAGGTCCCGAAGGCCAGATTATAGTCCCACGGAATCATGCTGAGCTGTCCGCCCTGCTCGTAAAGATAATAATTGTGGATCATGCTGCCGGTGTAGCTGTCGCCGTTGACCACAAAGCTGTGCACGACAAAATAGCGCAGGACCTCCTCCTGGTCGAGAACCTCAGAGAGATTTTCATACGCGGACAGGGACTTGAGCGAGGCGATCAGACGCGCCTGATCGGCTGCGCTTACGTCTGTTTTCGTGTTGCTGAAAATATTGGAGTAGCTGTCGGGATCGTCGTCAATGTACTGAAGCTTGACGTCGGCCGAGCCCATGCCGGAGTCGCCCGGGAAATCCCCGCCGTCCGGGGCCTCCCCTTCCGGGCGCTGCGTGCCGTCCGGCGGGGTAAAGCCGCCCTTGCCCGGCTGCATGCCGTCCCGGCCGGCAGGCTGTGCATTCCGGTCCGCCTGCGCGCCATCCGGCGGGGTAAAATCACCGTCCGGCAGCTCCATGCCCTCCGGCGGCGTGAAATCCGCGCCGCCATTTTCCAGGAAGTCCTCCATGCGGAAGTCTTCGCCGTTTCCGCGTCCGCCGCCGAAGCTCAGGCTGTCCGGCTTGTAAAGCTCGCCTGCCTGCGCGCCGTAGTTCCGCTGCAAAAACGCGTCCTCCACGCCCTCCACCGCCAGATACAGTCCCCAGTCCTCGCCGTTTACGGTGAGGTAGACGTAGCTGCAGAGCGGACTGTCGACGCCGAAGGCGTTCATCATCCGATAGCTCAGGTAATCCTTCATCATGGTATTGTCCTGAATGAGGTTGTTGAGGCTCAGCTTGTCCAGGCCATGATAGGTCTTGCCGCTGTCATAGTGGTCAAACTCGATTTTGAAGCTGTAGCGCTGACTGCCGAGGCTGGACACCGCCGAGAGCGAGGTGTTGCCCTTGGCGCGGATGGCGATGTTTTTATAGCTCTCTCCGTCAATGACGGCGGCACAGACGCTGTATTCCTCATTCTCGCAGGTGAAAAGAAAGTCCTCCCAGCCGTCCATGACCAGATCGAGCGTGTGCACGCGGCTCGTATCAAACAGTCGGCTTTCATAGCCCAGCTCCGTCCCGGCCGCCGTGAGCCCCAGCGCGGCGCCGTTCATGAACAGAACCGTAACTGCAAGGGCCAGAAGCGTACACACGGCGCAGATGCGCGCAATGCGCGGATGTGTGGACATGGCAGCCTCCTATCCTGCAAAATCGCCGTTGTAGCTGACAAGCGCCGCGCTGCTGACGCCGGGGAGTCTGGAAAGCTCGCTGACAAAGGCCGTGCTCTCATCCTTCAGCCGGACGTCCAGATTGAGCTCCACCGCGCCCGCGCGGGCGGACTTGCTTTTGACGGCGCAGCGCTTTGTCTGCGCGCGCAAAAGGTCCATCGCCGCGCGCTCCGCCGTCTCATCCGCGCAGCAGAGCACCAGAATATAGGGGTTGACATGGCTCTTGCGGTTGACAAACACCAGAAGAACCACCCCGATCAGGACGCTTCCGAACACGGCCAGCGGAATCAGTCCCGCCGCCAGCACGATTCCGGCCGCGATCGACCAGAAGAGGAACGCCAGGTCCAGAGGCTCCTTGACCGCCGTGCGGAACCGGACGATCGACAAAGCGCCCACCATGCCAAGCGAAAGCACAACGTTGCTGGTCACCGCAAGAATTACAAGCGTCGTAATCATGCACAGCGCCACAAGCGTTACGCCGAAGCCCGAGGAGTACATGACGCTCTGGCAGGTCTTCTGATAGACCAGGAAGATAAGCATTCCCACGCCGAAGGCCAGGGCCAGAGCCAGAGCCATATCCACAAGACTCACAGAGGTTACGTTTTCCAGAAAGCTGGATTTGAAGACGTCGCTGAAGGTAGTCATTGATTTTCCGTCCTTTCCTTAGCCGTACAGCCGGCATTGTGCATATTTTGAGAACGCGCCCGCGCTGCGGCTTTTCAGCGCCACGGCCCTGCGGATGCTCTCCGGCAGGAACGCGTCCCACTTGACCTCCAGAAGAACCGCAGGCGTGTCCAGCGCGCGGACGAAGCGTTCCGGCGGCGCAAAAAGCTCCGTACAGCCGAGCGCCGTGCAGATATCATAATCCAGCGTAACCCGGACGTTCCCGGGCGCGTAGACAAAGGGCTCTCGCGTATAGCGCACCAGCGTCCTTGGCCGCAGCAGCTGCCAGGTAAGCTTTCCATACAGCTCCCGGACCAGCGGCTGCGGGCTTTGCCGCATCCACCCGGTCTCCCCCGCGGCGATGGCGCGCGCCTGCTCCGCCGTCAGGGGCGCGCTCAGCTTTCTGCAGAGGTCGCCAAGCTTGCATTTTTTCTCCAGATGGACAACGTCCGGGCTGTCGTTATAATAGCGGATGCGGAACTTCTCCCGCCGGCTGACGCCGTCCAGCTTCTCCCGCAGCGCGCGGTCGGACGGCGTGTCAAAGTAGAGGCTACACACCGTGTAGCGCCCGTTCTGCGCGTGCGCGTCGTAAGCCGCCGCAGCCCGCAGGTTCTGCCGCACTGCCAGCGCGTCCTGCCATGAGATTGCATGCTTCCATTCATGCCGGTATTCCAAACCGAATCGCCTCCGTATTTCAGACTTGACGCGGACAAGATAGCATGCCAGGCTGAAATGTTCCTGAAATGCAAAAAATTTTTTTGCTTTTCAGCTTTATTTCAGGACGCCGGGCTACTATAATCTTACCAAGGAGGGCTCGGTATGAAAATTCTGATTGTAGAGGACGAAAAGCTCCTGGCCGATTCCCTGAAAACGCTTCTTGAAAAGAAGGGCTTTCAGGTGGAATGCGTCTACGACGGCGAGGCCGGCGCGGAATACGCGGAGCTTGGCGTTTACGATCTTCTGATTCTGGACGTGATGATGCCGAAGCTGGACGGCTTCCAGCTGGCGCGGCAGGTCCGCGCCAAGCGCTGCGGCACGCCGATCCTGATGCTGACCGCGCGCTCGGAGCTGGAAGACCGCATCGAGGGTCTGAACGCCGGCGCGGATTATTATCTGACAAAGCCGTTTGACACCCGGGAGCTTCTGGCCTGCATCAATGCGCTTCTGCGCCGGCAGGGCGCGCAGGTGGACGAGCTGACGATGGGAAACACCGCGCTGGAGCTTTCCTCTTGCGAGCTGTGCTGCGGCGCGCACCGCATCCGGCTGAGCGCGCGGGAATTTGATGTGATGCGGCTGCTGCTGCAGTCGCGCGACGCCATCGTCTCCAAGGAGGTCATCCTTGCGCGGGTCTGGGGCTACGATTCCAACGCGGTTGAAAACCACGTGGAGGTCTACGTCGGCTTTCTGAGAAAAAAGCTTGCGGCCATCGGCTCGGACGTGCGCATCGAGGCCGTCCGCCGCCTGGGCTACCGGCTGGAGGTGGAGAAGGGATGTTAAAAAAGCTCCGGCTGAAGTTCGTGCTGGTCAATATGCTCATCGTTACGATCCTGCTCGCGGCGGTCATGGGGCTTCTGTATCATTTTACGCGGGTATCTCTGGAGGCGGAGAGTATCCGCATGATGCAGGCCATCGCGGAAAATCCGTTTTCGCTCGGACGTCCGGACGACGAGACCAATACGCTTCGCCTGCCGTACTTCGCGCTGCAGATCAGCATGCACGGGCAGCTTCTGGCCTCCGGCGGCGGCTATTTTGACCTTTCCGACGAGCAGGCGCTCGAAGAGCTCATCCAGACGGCGTTGACCTCCGACGCGCAGACCGGCCTTCTGCGCAAGTATAACCTTCGCTACTACCGCCGCGTGACGCCGCAGAGCCAGACGCTGGTCTTTGCCGACGTCTCCGGCGAGCGCGCGGCGCTGAGCAATCTTCTGAAAACCTGTGCCGGGATCGGCACGCTGGCGTTCCTGGTGTTCCTCGGCGTGAGCTTTCTTCTGGCGCGGTGGGCCGTGCGGCCTGTGGACGAGGCCTGGAAGCAGCAGCGGCAGTTTGTCGCCGACGCCTCGCACGAGCTCAAAACACCTCTGACGGTTATCATGACGAACGCAGAGCTTCTGCAGAGCCCGGATTATGA
This sequence comes from uncultured Oscillospiraceae bacterium, assembly GCA_934655935.1. Lineage (GTDB taxonomy): Bacteria > Bacillota > Clostridia > Oscillospirales > Oscillospiraceae > CAG-170. The sequence goes on from CAKUHJ010000033.1 coordinate 5,735, forward strand.
CGAGGCTGCGCGCGCAAAGTTTTCCGGCAGCATTCTCACCATGTCGCAGCAGATGCGCAAGCTGGTCGAGCGGCTTCTGGAGCTTGCGCGGGCGGACAGCGGCCAGACGCACCTGGTCTTTTCCCGGCTTGAGCTGAGCGGGCTGGCCGCGGAGGCGCTGCTGCCGTTTGAGGCCGTTTTCTTTGAAAAGGGAATGCGGCTGGAAAGCGAGCTGGAGCCCGGCATTTTCGTGAACGCAGACGCCGGGCAGCTCCGGCAGCTGATTGAAATTCTCCTTGACAACGCGCAAAAATACGCGCCGGAGGGCGCGCTGGTATGCCTGCGTCTGCAAAGGCTCCCGAAAAGCCGCTGCCGCCTGAGCCTCAGCAACACCGGCCCGGCGCTGAGCCAGCAGGAGCTTTCGGATATCTTCAAGCGCTTCTACCGCGCCGACCCGGCCAGAAGCCGGGACGGCAGCTTCGGCCTGGGGCTTTCCATCGCCGCGTCCATCGCGCAGCAGCATCACGGAAAAATCTACGCACAAAGCCAGGACGGCGAAAACCGCTTCATCGTCGAGCTGCCGACAGTATAGCCGAAGCTCCGCCCTTCCGCCGTCGAAAAGAAAAAATGGACTGCCTCCGTCTGCGAGGCAGTCCATTGATTTGCGCATGGTCACATGCGCCCGACCGGCAAAAGCCGGCTTGCTTGCGCTCCTCCGGAGCAGCAATCTGACACGCTCGGCGCACCGATGTGTCAACTTTTATAGCTTTTATTATGTCCCCTGATGCGCGGCACAAAGATTGGTATGAAGCAAAGACATGACCGCGTTTTCCAGAGTCCCATAATCCTGCAGATATTGCGCCGTAGATTGCCAGCATAATTTCTGGCCATCTTGAAGAAGCAAAATGTCATCTGATATATTTCTACAAAAACTCATATCGTGCGTTGCAACCAAAACGAGTGCGCCATTTCCGGCGGCAGTTTTCAGTATTTCCGAGATAGATGCTATCGCAAGAATATCCAGTCCATTTGTCGGTTCGTCCAAAACAATGATCTTTGGTGCATAAACGTCGATATAGCTGAGTTGAAGCCGCTGCTTCATTCCCTTCGAATAGTCCCTGACCAGCTTCCCGCGGCTGTCAGCCAGCCCGTATTTCTCCAGTATGCTGTCAATATCTAAATTCTTTGTATCAATGTTATAGACCGCACACATATACTCCAGATTCTCTGCGCCAGTCAGATAGTCAATTACAATCGGCTCATCCGGTAAAAACAGAAAATTACGCTTTATCGAAACCGGGTACGGCATCAAGACGCGCTCCTGAAAAATCCGCACTTCCCCTTGGCTTGGTCTCAATAGACCAAGTATTATTTTTAAAAACGTTGTTTTCCCAGAGCCGTTCGGGCCAAGAATGGAGGAAATTTTCCCGCTTTCAAACGCAACAGACAGCTGCTTCAGAGCAGCTGTGGTAGAATTAGAATACTCTTTGGTCAGTTCGCTTATTTCAATTTCTTTTGACATATCTTCCCCCTCAGATAAGAATGAAAGCGGCCTCAAGCAGCGTTGAGATCATCCCACCTACACACAGCGCTGCAATTTTCCTGTTGCGTTGAAGTTGGTCCCGAATCTGCACGCTAAACTGCAGTATATACAGCAAAACGGATATTGGAAGCAGCGCCCACTTTTGATAATCGATCAGCGTTTTGGTAAAAACACCATAAGCAGAAAACAGCATGTATTTTATCACCGGGCAATACAGGGAAATCATTCCAACGCTAAACGTCTGTAAAAGCTTTTGTCTGGATTCGATTTTTGAGATTTTCTCATCAAGGCGAATCAGCAGGTGAGAAAATATGCTCACAATAAGATAGCTGAAGCATGCTGCAAAAAACAGAATCGGCCCCTGAAGGTACTTTGATTTCAATGCTCCCATTTTCTGAAGGCCCTGTTTTAAATCTTCCTCTGTAAATGAGGAAACTTCCTCATATTCCCGGATAAATTCTGGGTCCTTTGCCACTTCCTGAAGTTCTGTCCCGATTTTGTCAATCGGTGTCATCGCAATATTCTGATAAACGCTTGCGTATAGGTAGGACGATAACACAAGTATCACCAAAATCACATATCTATTTTTCAGGATTTTCAATAACCGGCTCATATAAAGCGCCCTTTCACATTTCTTCTATTTGATCCTCATGGAGATTCCAGACTCAATTGCTGCTGCAGCCAACAAAACAATCATGCACGCAACCGCGCTCAGGCCAACATAGCGAAGCGGCAGCTGCCAAAAACGCTTATCCTTCCGTTTTCCTGCCTGACCTTCTCGTATCACATACCACGGTAAAACTCCATAGGAAAAGGCCAGCAGTATCACTGGTATTTCCAAAATGGCATGTGGAAGGAAATGGGCAGCTGCCCATGCTGCATTGTATTCCTGTGCGATGACTGCCCAGAGAGCGCCAAAAAGATACCCGTTTTGTACAATGCTGATAAAATTTGGAATTCCAAACAGAATGCAGCCAGAAACATTTCCTAAAAACACTGTCGCATTATTTATAAAAATATCGCGCGTTGGCTCCCAGTTCAATGTAAGATCCTGATATTGTTCCGAATACCGTATTTGCGTATCTGCACCATACGCAGCAGCTGCTGTGAATAAAAGCACTGCCGCAAAAACGGAAAACAGAATATATTTATAAAATACTTTTCTATACTGCGTCATTGAATTCACCATAAAAATCCCGCGAATTTTTCGCCAGTTTCCGGCATAGCAATCCAGTGTAAATTGTTACAACCGCAAACAAGAGCGTATAGTACAAGAATACTATGCTTTTCTGCAGGAACGATTCTGTCAGTATGTGAATCAACGCAACCGGAATCAAACACAGCGATTCATACGCCGACTCTATCATTTGCTGAAGCAAAAGCTGTCGGAGATTTGGTATATTGACTTCATTAAAATATGACGTCCTTTTTGTGCGATAAAAAGCAGTATTTACAGCAAAAAATGCACTTGATAGCATGAGTACAAACAGCATCAGAATTACAAACCCGCCGGTCTCATTAAAAAGCGCACCCAGAAAAATTATTGGCAGAGCGTACATCGGCAGCGAAAGCAGCAGAATATAGCGAACCCGAAGCAGTTGTAGCTTTCCGATTTCTTTTCCGCTCAAAATATAGGTATACAGATAATTTCCTTCATACCCGATTTCTAAGTTTTTCAAAAACGGCGCAGGCACGCTGCTTGCAAAAATTATCACCAGGTAAAAAAGTATTGTTTTCTGATCGAAAAAATCTTGCAGAAAGCGTCCGCCTAAAAAAGCAAGCAGCGTCCACAACAGCGCCGTCAAGATACAAACTGCCAGGTTATTTCCAGAATGCGCCGCACGAAGCATCTGAAGCAGGTCTTTTTGAAAAATGAAATTCGACTGCTTACGAATAATCCTGTAAAGCTGTTTTGGAAGCGCTCTTACGCGTCTGCTCACTTCACGTTTCTGAAGCAGAGGCGTCTTCAGAATCACAAAATTCTCTGCAAAAGTTAATAAAAGCAAACCAGCAAAAAAGGACCAGCAGTTACCGGCATAGGTCTGTCCGGCAAATTCAAGCGCGCGCGCAAATACCGCAGCGTCCGTTCCGCGCTGAAGAAGGATGACGCACAGCGCAAGCAGCGGCAGCAGTATGCCCGTTAGAATGCGCAAAAGCGAGCCTTCGGATTTCTGATCCTTCTGAAAAACAAAAAGAATTAATCTTATGTTCTGCGCAAAAGCGAATGACAAAAGCATGCAAAGCGCGTTTCCAGCGGAAAAAGCCAACGTAGTTCCGCCCAAAACACATCCAACAAATATATGAACAGTCAGCGCAGCAAACAGACAAGTCCGGAACAGCAGTACTTTTTTGAGCTTCAGAAAATAAAGGAAGGCCGTGTTAACCGGCAGAAGCACAGCATTTTGAAATTTCTCTTGCTGCAGCAAATAATCAATATTATTTGCCGGAAACAAAAAGACGCCGGAAATGAAGCAGAGCAGCAGGTTGAAAATAAAATAGTGCTCCAGATTTCTTACGCTGGCGCGCAAATATCCAATTGCAAATCCAAGTAAAACTGCAAGTGCGCAGCTTGCAAAGGTCTTCCATAGAGACGGCGGAAATGAATCGCGGAGCTGACGAAACATTGCAAGGCCTTCAAGCCTGGCCAGCTTTAAATCTCGTCGTTTCATTGCAGCAGCACCTTTCGCGTTTTTTGAACTTCAAGGGGGCGTTGCAGAAACGCCCCCTTTGCAGGTCGGGTCTTAAGTTGAAAGCCAGGAATTAATTACCAGGCGACAAACCTTGATTTGCCTTCTTTCATTTTCCTAGAGATAACAAAATAGCTGACTATGCCAAGAACAACAAAAGCAATCCCCGCCCATACTCCGCCAGCAACCAATGCCGACTTAATAAGTGCCGCCGTTGCTGTATAACCACGCACGGCCGCCCATGCGCCTTTGTAATAGACCGTCATCGCAACAGCAACTGCAACGGTAGCGGAAATACCAAGATTTCTTAAAATACGCGAAAAATTGAACATTTGCAAAATCCTCCTCTGACACATCTTATAACAATCATCCCCGACCAGAATGGTTGCACCAAAATTTCTTACTTCTTCCCTGGGAACGGCTTCCTGCAAAAATACGTGCTGACTATTACGGCAAGGAGCAGCGTATTCAGAAATACACAAAGCAGGGCCGTCTGTATTGTTTTTGACGTCCATTTCACGCTTGTCCCAATGGCATTGATTAACGTATCTGCGCTGTTAAAGACAATCCACGGGCTGATCGCAGCAGGCACGTCGAGGTTATTCAAAATCATAGGTTCAAAAAAATAGATCAGAATTGCGAGCACATTGGCGTACCCTTTCGATTTTAGCAGCGCAGACAGAAGCATGCTCAACATTCCAAAGAACAACAGCGCTGGAAGCATTACGAGAAGACTTTCGGCAATAACCCGAGCCGAGTTGACAAATGTCATATTTCCAGTGTCGTTTACGACAATTGCCATCACCGAAAATCCATTTTTATGCATAATAATTCCCGCGCTCAGAAAAGCCGCTGCCAGCAGGTACAGAACCAACACGAAGACAAATATGAGAAATGCGCATATCTTCGCCAGAATCACGGTTTGCAGCTTGACCTCGCGTGCAGCAAGGTGAAAGATCGTACCATTTTTATATTCCACCCCCAAAACTGACGCGGCTATGCATATGGAGATGATAACCATCAGGACAAAATACGTGCTCATATTGTCACTCAAGTACTCAAACACACTCTTTGCAGGAGAAATATTATGCTCCAGACGATATCTGAGCAGTTTATTTTCGTTTGCAAAAATTGCTTCAACTTCTTGATCTTTACCAAACATTTGCGTCAATTCACGCACTGCAGCATTGTTCTCCTGTATTTCCTTTGCAATGCTGTCCCTCCAGTTTTCAGGGACAGGCCGATACTGCAGGATTGCCAAAAGCGTAACAATGATAAGCACAACCAGCGAGATCAAAATGCAGCGTTCTTTGTAAAACAGCTTACGCAGCTCGCGTCTCAATTCTGTCAGAAACATAGCTGCTTACCTCCATCGGCCGCAAAAGAAATGTAGATATTCTCAATCACGCTCTCGTTGCTTTTCAGCTCTGTCATTCGGCTGCAGTCTCCCTGCATCGCCGAACGGTTAAAATAGGCTCTATTGATTTCTGAAACCACAAGATAGCTTTTTTCATCTAATGGAGCGTTTTTATATATACTCTCATAAAAATCGTCGACTGGCATAAATGCATTCATTGCAGAAATATCCCTGTTCTGAACCGTAACATCGCCTCCGACCGTGCCATTCCGCATAAAAATGAAACGTGTGCAGAATGCACCAACCTCTTTCAAAGCGTGACTCGATACCAAAATCGCCGCCTCGTTCCGCCGGACATATTCCGTAAGATAGTTTTGGATGCTAAGCGAAATCCCGGCGTCCAACCCGTTAAATATTTCGTCCATCAGCATCAGTGACGGCTTTGTCGCAAGCGCCCGTGCAATATTCAGCCGTTGCCGCATCCCCAAAGAATAATTTTTCACAACCTTCTTATTCTCATCCTGCAGCCCTACAAGTTCCAATAATGCGTGGATTCTTTCTTGATCCGTTATGTACATGCGCAGGTTCTCCCGCGCCGTCATATTCGGATAAAAATCAGCATGGTCCGCGGTAAACGCCAGATGGTGATACAGACGCTCCTTCGCCGGACGGTTTTCAAGTCCGCAGACCATAACCTCTCCCTTATCTGGCTGTACAAATCCTGAGATAATGGAAAACAGCGTTGTTTTTCCAGAACCGTTTTCCCCAATGATTCCAACAATTTCATGTGCACGAATTTCAAATGACACTTGCTGTAAAACTGCTTCCTTTTTAAAGGACTTATCGATTCCAACAACTTCTAATACAGACCCCATCATTTACCTCAACGCCGCAGGATAATAAAGTACACTTTTTTATCCAAAAATTTTCCCAGGCAGTTGAAATATTTGGGGATGAATGTTAGTATAGGCTTGTCAAAGATTTAAGAATTTCAAACCTGAGTGGATTGGATCGTAAAGTGTACTTATGTATCCGTTTTTTCTTTCGCCCACAGGAGGAAGGTCCTGTGGGTGATTTTTAACTGCTCTGCGGCCTGTCTTGCGGAGATTTCGCCGCGCAGCCACTGCTGCTGCAGCAAGGAAAAGCGCTCCGGCCGCGGCGCCGGCCGGCGCCCAAAATGTACGCCGCGCGCCTTGGCCGCCTCGATGCCCTCCGCCTGCCGCTGGCGGATGAACTCGCGCTCCGTCTGGGCCACATAGCTGAGCAGCTGCAGGACAATGTCCGCAATCAGCGTGCCGGTCAGGTCGCGGTTCTGCCGCGTGTCCAAAAGCGGCATATCCAGCACCACGATGGCCGCGCGCTTTTCCTTTGTAATGACGCGCCACTGCTCCAGAATTTCCTCATAATTGCGCCCCAGGCGGTCGATGCTCTTGACCACAAGCGTATCTCCGTCCTTCAGCCTGCACATCAGCCGCCGGTACTGCGTCCGTGCAAAGTCCTTCCCGGACTGCTTGTCCATGAAAATTGCAGCGTCTGCAATTCCAAACGCACGCAGGGCAATCAGCTGCCGCTCCTCATTCTGCTCCCGCGTGGATACACGCGCATATCCGTACTCCATTTTCAGCTCTCCAATCTGTTTCAGATACGATAGATTGTAAGCCGGCGAACGCTTTTATAAAGCTCCGGCGCGTGAAAGCGGAGGCTGGATTCAAAAATATCCGGAAAAATCCCGTTCTATTTGCCAGCGGCGCCCGGACGTGCTAAAATCAGGTCAAGGGGGGAAGTCTTATGAACATCCGGGAAGCATTGCGGCGCGTGCCGCCGGAGCAGCGCACATTTGCAGGCATCTGCATCCGGCCCATTGCGGACGATGAGGACCTGTGGTTTGCAGCCGTGGAATGTGAGCTGGCGCCCGGGCAGGAGGAATTTGTGAACCCTGCGGGCTTTTCCATCGGGCGGGCATATCTCGCGCCGGAAAAAAATGTGCCCTGCATCATCTGCAGGGCGGGAACGCGGATCGGTTATCTGGTTTTCCGGATGTGGGCCGCAGGCGGCGCATTCAGCTGGAGCTATTATCTGGACCGGCGCGCACAGGGCCAGGGCTTCGGCACGGCGGCAGCACGCCTGGCCGTGCAGATTTTAAGGGCGGCGGACCCCGCTATGCCCATCCGCCTGGCCGTCGACGAACGCAACCGGCGGGCACAGGCAGTCTACCGGCGCGTCGGCTTTCAGCGGCTTCCTGAGCGCGACGGGGACGAGCTGGTCTTCTCCATCTGACGCAGAAAGTCCAGCACGCATTCGCGCAGCCGCACAATGGCCTCGGAGCGCTGCGCCTGCACAGGAAGCCCCATTCCAAGCTCCCGGCTTGCGCAGGGGCTGACCGGAAGCACGCATACGCCCTCGGTCCGCCCGCGGAGCATCATCTCCGCCATCATTGTGACGCCCAGCCCCTTGCCTACCATGCGGATAACCGTCTCGTCGTCCACCCGGCAGGGATGAATTTTCGGCGTTACGCCGTAGCGTGCAAAGGCGGCGTGCACATCGACGTCAAACCTGCCGTAGGGCATCAGAAAATCCTTGCCGCCGAAGGCCTCGATCGGGAAGCTGCTCTGCCCGGCGAACGGGTCGTCCTCGGGGACGATGGCATACATCAGGTCGCTGTGCAGCGGCGTCCAGTCACAGGAGAAGCCCGGCTGCTTCGCGGCGAAAATTACGTCGGTCTGCCACTGCTCCAGAAGCTCGAAGGGCTCGAGCGCATGGTCGACCATCCGCAGATCCACGGTTACCTCCGGACAGACGCGGCGGAAACGGTAGAGAATTTCCGGCATCCAGTGCATCGCGATGCTTGCGTAGGCCGCGATGCGGATGGTGCCGGTTTTCTTTTCCGCGATCACGGAAATCTCGTTTTCCAGCTGCGCATGCGCGCGCAGAAATTCCCGGATCGACGGCATCAGCGCCTCGCCCTCCTTTGTCAGGCAGACGCCGCTGTGCCCGCGCTGCACCAGCGTCAGGCCGATCTCCCGCTCCAGGCTGTTCACCAGATGCGTCAGCCCGGACTGGGTATAGCCCACAACCTCGGAGGCTCTGGAAAAGCTCCCAAGGTCAACCGCCGTCATCAGAATTTCAAGCTTTTTGCTGTCCATCGTATCACGCTCCACGAGGGTATTACAAAGTGTCATGGATTTATTATAATCGTGCGTTTCACTTTTGCAAGCCCATCCGTTAGAATTTTTCTGTGATGAGTGATTGTTTTATGAATGAAAACGCAAAGAAGCTGACCTTCCGGCAGAAGCTGCTGGTGGCGATGACGCTGTTCGGTATGTTTTTTGGCGCGGGAAACCTGATTTTCCCGGTCCACCTCGGCCAGCTGGCCGGCAGCAGCGTCCTGCCTGCAACGCTTGGCTTTATCATCACCGCGGTCGGAATTCCCATTTTTGGCGTGGCCGCCATCGGCGCGACGCATTCCGACGGCCTGCAGGCGCTCGCCTCCAAGGTCGGCAAGGGCTACGGCGTTTTCTTTACCTGTCTTCTGTACCTGACCATCGGCCCGCTGTTCGCCATTCCGCGCTGCGCGACGGTGTCGTTCACGACCGGCGTTGCGCCGATGCTTCAGGACCCCGGCCGTGAATGGCTGGCCCTGCTGGTCTTCTCCGCCGCCTTTTTTGCCTTTGTTCTGTTTTTCTCTCTCCGGCCCGGAAAAATCACGGTCTGGATCGGCAAGATCATCAACCCCGTGTTCCTGATTTTCCTCGCGGTGCTGGTGGTTGCGGCGCTGCTGCGCCCGGGCGCGCCCGCCTCGTCCGTAGAGCCGGCGGAGGCCTACCGCTCCGGCGCGTTCTTCGCCTCCTTCATCGAGGGCTACGGCACGATGGACGCGATTGCCGGGCTGGCCTTCGGCATTGTCGTCATCGATGTGATCCGGCGCATGGGCGTCAGCGACGACGACGCCATCGCCCGCGACGTGCTCAGCTCCGGCGTTCTCACGGGCGTCGGCATGGCGATCATCTACGTGTTCACCATTCTGATGGGCGCGCAGTCGCGCGGCCTGTTCGAGACCTCCGAAAACGGCGGCATTGCGCTGACGCAGCTGGCAGGGCACTACCTTGGAAGTGCCGGACAGCTGATTCTGGCCGTTACCATTACCTTCGCCTGCCTGAAAACGTCCATCGGCCTTGTCACCTCCTGCTCGGAGACCTTTGTCAAGATGACCGGAGGAAAAATCCCCTATCCGGTGTGGGCTGTGCTGTTTACGCTGTTTTCCTTCGCGGTCTCCAATGTGGGCCTGAGCGCGATCATCGAATACTCGATCCCGGTTCTGATGCTGATCTATCCGCCCGCCATTGCGCTGATTGTGCTGGCCTTCGTCGGCAAGCTGTTCCAGCATGACCGCAGAGTTTATCTCTGCGTCATGGCCGGCACGTGGGCCGCGGCAATCCTCGACTTCATAAAGACGCTCCCCGCGTTCGCGCGCGAAGCGCTCCACCTGCAGGGCGCAATCAGCTTTGCAGAGCGGTACCTCCCCCTGTTTGACAAGAATCTTGGCTGGCTGCTGCCGGCGTGCATCGGCTTTGCCGTCGGCATGCTCCTTCACCTGTGCGCAAAGCGCCGCTGAGTCCGGCCCGCCGGCAAAAAGAGGCAAACGCATGAAAAAGGTCAGAATTACGGTCATGCGCAGGGCATCCTACCCGGATCTGTCCGCGCAGTATGAAAATCCGCTTTCGGACGCGTGCGATATGCAGCCGGGACAGGTCTTTCTTTCTGACGGCTGGCAGCAGCCGGAGGGCCTGTGCAGCAGCGCCTGGTCCAGCCTCTCTCCGTTCGTCATGACGCTGGCCTGCGGCGGCAGCCGCATTTATGGAAGCTGGATGAAGAACCCCAGAAGCGCCATGATTTCCTGCAACGACGGCTTCCGCCCGGTCAGCTTCTATCTTGAGGCGCTGGAGGACGAGACCCCGGACGAGGACTGAACCGGCCCAAAGC
>CAKUHJ010000034.1 GCA_934655935.1 uncultured Oscillospiraceae bacterium
GCGGCGCGAACAAGGACACCCGCATGGCCATCCGCTTCATCGTGGAGGTCGCATGGCAGGCGCACTTCGTCAAGAACTTCGCCAAGTACGAAGGCAACGAGGCCGGCAAGGCGCTTGTCGCCGCAGGCCCCAAGGCGTAATCCCCTTTCCCCGGCTTTTGTCCCCGGCGGCTTCTGCCGCCGGGGATTTTTTGCGCCCCGCCGCCTTGCTGCTGCTTCCATACTTGCTCTGGCGCGGCAGCGCCCAAGGCTCCCTCCGGGAGGGAGCTGTCAGCCGTCAGGCTGACTGAGGGAGAGAGCGCACCGAGATTTTTCTCTCCCTCCGTCAAAGCCTTCGGCTTTGCCACCTTTCTCATCAGCGGGAGGCAGCGAGAGCGCCCGGTAAACCTGCAGCTTTTCCATTCCGCCTCTTGCATTTTTCTCCAGGCTGTGATAACATGTGAGCGTACTCACAAATTGATTCTGGAGGAATGCCCATGCCGATGCACGGCAAGCAGCCGAGCGGGCTGCTGACCCAGCAGAGGATGCTCAGAAGCGCGGTGGCGCTGTTCCGGGCAAAGGGCTATGAGAATCCCACCACGGCGGAAATCTCCCGCGCGGCGGGAATGTCGCCCAGTGCGTTTTTCAGGGCCTATGAGAGTAAGGAGCAGATGCTTCTGGCGCTGGTGCAGCACATGTTTGCGGGGCAGTTCAGCCTTGCCGCGCAGCAGCTGCGCGCGGACGAGCCCGTCCTTCTCTACGCAGCGGAGACGGCCCTGCAGCTTCACATTGCGGAGCTTTCCGAGCCGCTGCGCGACCTTTACGTCACCGCCTATTCCCTACCCAGCACCACGCAGTATCTCTACCGCACCACCGCCCGGCGCCTGAGCGCCATTTTCCGCGCCTACCTTCCGCAGGCGTCGGAGCAGGATTTTTACGAGCTGGAAATCGCCTCCGCCAGCATCATGCGCGGCTTTATGGCCGTGCCGTGCGGCGAAGGGCTTTCCATGGAGCAGAAGCTCCGGCGCTTTCTTTCCTGCTGCCTGACGCTTTACGCCGTGCCGGAGCGTGAGCAGGCCGCCGCGGTGCAGAGGGTTCTTTCCCTGCCGCTCGCGGAGCTGGCAGAGCACATGGTCCGTCAGACCGTCCGCCTGAGCGAGCAGGGGCTGCTCACGGACGCGGAAGCCCCTGAAACCACATAACCGGAGGAGAAATTATATGATGAGAAAACACTGGCGTCTTTCCCTTCTGCTCGCCCTCGCGGCGATGCTGCTGCTGTTTACCCTGCAGGCCAGCGCCGAAGAAAACTACGGTATCTGGTTTGACGGAGCCTGGATTACCTCAGAAGACAACTTCTATTCTGAGGAAGGATACGGCAGCTGGGACTACAATGCAGAAACTAAGACCCTGACCTTAACGAATTTCAGAATAGAAGATCCCGAACTTGATGCACGCGGCGAAAACCAAAGAAAATTTTTTCTCATATGTGAAAATCAAAATCAACCGCTGACCATCCGCTTGATCGGCAATTCTTCCATCGGCGACCCCGCCCTCCCGACAGATGACTGCGGCATCCTTGTCAGGGGTAAGCTTACAATCATCGGAGAGCCCAACTGTTCTCTCACGGTTTATGCAGATGATATGGCCATCATGGGCCCGGAGCTTACCATCAATGGCGGCGCATCTGTCAATTGCAACACAACCGGCACCGCACTTTATCTTCGCAAGCTGGAAATCAACGATAATTCAAAGCTGACCGTCAACGCAAGAGGCAACGCATCATACGGTCTCCAAATTCCCGGGAGTTCCAGCGGTATGAACATCGCTGCCGGCACACTGGACGTCAAGGCCGGTACGGACAGAGACGCCGCTACAACCACCTGTGGAGAAGCCATCAATGTGGCAGGAAGCATGATCGTTGGCGCCCGGTCTGTTATCCGCGCCGAAACCAAGAATCCTGCTAAAAGCGCAATTTATGTAGGAAATCCGGTGCTCAGCAATGAAAGCAACCGGATGGCGCTGGTCACACAGCCGTACGACTATTCTCCCGACGCGGATATTCCATCGTGGATTTTCCATGACAATCAATTCTATCAACCTGCTTCCAGCAGCCTTGCCCAGACGGTTGAAATCACGGGTCTACGGCTTTGCACGCTTTACCTGCGGGACAATTCTTCCGGCCTTCATGGCTACTCCTTCCTGGAATCAGGCGACAATCTGAAGCTTTACTCAACCACGAACGGCGCGTTTGACTGTTCCAACAGCTATGCGCCGCTGAGCGCCAACGAGCTGGCCGCGCTCAAGGGCATCGTCATACAGAACGGCAGCCACAAGCTGGTTCTGGACGACTTCAAGAAAACCGACGCGGCAGAGCCCTTCCTCACCGTGAACGCGGGCGCAAGTCTGGAGCTGCAGCTCAAGGGCCAGAGCCTTCTCATGAGCAAAAGCAGCCCGCTGATCACCAACCGCAGCAGCAATCCGCTGAAGCTGACCTTGGCGGACAGCAGCGGTACCGCGCCCTCCCTGAGCGTCATTTCCGGAGATTCGATCCGCGCCATTGATAACTTTGATGGCAGTGCATTCGGCCCGGTCGTGGTCGACGGCTGCACGCTCTCTGCGGCAAGCGAAACCTATGGCGTCAACGGCCCCCTGACCGTAAACGGCGGCTACGCGGAAGCCGACGTCGGCACCACGCTTACCATGAAGGGCGGCGCATTCTGCGGAACTGCAATGGACATAGACTATCAGAGCGGCTCTCTCAGCCTGAGCGCCGGCGCTCCCAATCAGGACACAAACGGCAAGCTGAAAACCGAGGTAGAGCTCTATCAGGCCGCGGCGCTTCTGAAGGGACAGCAGGCCGCCTCCTATGTTGCCTCGTACTTCCAGTATGTAAACGGCCGCGCACAGCAGACAAATAAGACCTTCCCGCTCACGTCTCTGCAGTACGGCAACGCAACCCTTTTGAACCTTCCGCTGTTTATGGATTCCACCAGCTGCCGCACGACGGTCTATCTGACGTCCGGAAGCAGGGTTGCCAACGCGGTCCTTCGGACCACGCCCAGCACCACCAATTTCCTCCCGAACGGCTCCGAGCCGATTCTGGCCGGCGGCAGCGGGCGACTTTATAACGGCTCCGGCGTACTCTATATGCAGGGCACCATCGCCCTGCGCAAGGACCCGAAGAGCAGCAGCATGCAGATCTGCTCCGACTATCAGAGTCAGAGCACCGCTGTCTGGATCGATTACGACGAGAAAACAGGCCTTGAAATGTCGAACCCGAGCGGCGACGGCGAGCTGGAGGGCGTCCGCCTCTGGGTCGCGTCCGGCACGCACCTTGCCAAGCTGAAAAACCTCAAGCTGAAGACCCCAAACAGCATTGAGGTCGAGGAGGGCGGAACGCTGACCCTGGAGCTCCCGGCGGGCACAGACAACAGTCTTGACGGCACTGGGAGCGGCTGGTCTCTGATCCTGAAGGGCACCCTGAACATCCAGGGCTCCGGCAGGCTCACATTCCGCGGCGCTAATGCTTTCCACACATACAATCCGGCCGGCACCCTGAATCTCAAAGGGGGCCTGCTCAAAAATGACTGCTCCTGGAGCCGGGATTTCCGTGCCCTGAACCTCAACGTCACGAATGGCACGCTGCTGGGCTTCGACCAGATCAGCGCGTTGGCCATGGTTTCGATCACCGGCGGCAGCGTGCAGGTCAACCAGCAGGAGGGCGCAAGCTACACGGGCCTCGGCGGCGTCGCCGTTACCCGGACAGACTATACCCTCGCCGGCGTCACGGAAATCTCCAGGGTCACAGACCTGGTCTTCAATAATACCAGCTATGCCTATGGCACAAACGATATCTACACGGACGCATCCGGCAGGCTCTATCTCTGGCTCCCGGAGGGCGTGACGCTGGAGTCCGCGAAAATCGGCGATACGACCTACACAAGAAAGAACACCAACACCCTCGGCGGCCAGACCCGGATCACCGTGCCCACAGCAGACGAAACCCGCTATGTCACACGCTCGTCCGGCCCCGACCAGAAGCGTCTCGACCTGGAGGTCTATACGGACGGCTCCTCTGCAAACGTCAGCCTTGACTGGCAGGTCCAGAAGGCCGGAGACACAGCATGGACCTCCCTCGAAAATCGCAATCTTCCAACCAGCGGGAATGCCCAGAATCGCACCAGCTCCTATGACATTCTCGGCTCTGGCGAATCCATTACCGGCGCCATTGACGGCAATCGCTACCGCTGCGTGGTGACCGATCAATTTGGCTCCATCGAATCCCCCGTTTGGACCTTCTATTACTATCCTGAAATCTCCGTTCCCGACGTCACGGCTGCCGAGGGAAGCGACGCAGTCCTGAACCTTGCGCACGACGCATTTACCGGCGGAGCGCTCCTTGCCTACGACGAGTCGGACGCCTCCACCAGCGGCTACGGCTGGTATCAGGGCGGCACCCTTCTTGGCCGCGTGCAGGAGCAGACGCTTTCGGCCGTCTCCGCCAGCCAGGAGGGTGATGTCCGCTATGTCTGCGCCTTCCGCTGCTCGAACGGTCACATTATACAGCTCGAGGCGGCCGGCAAGCTCTGGGTCGTCACCACGCCGGTCGTCACGGCGGAGCCCGAGGACTGCACGAAAATTGACGGGGAAACCGCCGTCTTTACCGTCGAAGCAACCGGCAACCACGCGCTTTCCTACCGCTGGGAGCAGAGCACAAACGGCACAGACTGGACCGTGCTCTCCGGCGAAACCGGCAGCACCCTGACCGTCTCTGCAGCGCCGGAGCTGAACGGGCGGCAGTACCGCTGCACCGTAATCAACACCAAGAACGACGTTTCCGTGGAAACCCTTTCCCGCGCCTACACGCTCACGGTCCACTGGGCCCCGACCGTCGCCCGCCAGCCGCAGAGCGTCACCGTGCAGCCCGGCGAGCGCGCCGTCTTCTCGGTGGAGGCCTCGGCCTGCAACCCGCCGGCGCAGTATCAGTGGTACTGCAACGGCGTGGAAATCTCCGGCGCAACAGAGCCGGAATACGTCGTGCCCGCCGCCGCAAAGTCCATGGACGGCGACCGGTATACCTGCCGGGTTTACAATGACGTCGGCGGCAGCGTCTCGGAAGCCGCTGTGCTGTATGTCAACTGGGCGCCCGAGCTTCCCACCCAGCCGGAGGACGCCTCCGCCGTAGAGGGCGAACGCTTCCGCTTCCGCTTCTCTGCCGACGCCAACCCCACCCCCGCCTATCAGTGGCAGGTGCGCAAGGGCGGCGGCGAATGGGAAAACCTCCCCGGTGAAACCGGCGCGGAGCTTTCCCTCGTCGCGACCCCCGCAATGAACGACTGGGCCTTCCGCTGCGTGGCCTCGAACCGCCTGGGAAGCCTTACCTCCAGCGAGGTCCGGCTTGCCGTGGAAACGGCCTTCGCCCGCCTGAGCGGCTCGCCCTCGGATACCGCCTGCGCCATCGGCCAGAAGACCGTCTTCACGCTCGATACGAACGTCCGCCACACCGAGGCTCTCTGGACGCTCGTCCGCCGCGAGGGCAGCAAAACAGAAATCATCTGGGAGCAGAAATCCGGCACGGACAAAATGTTCTATGACTTCCCCGAGGCCGGTATTTACGAGTGCTTCTGCACGGTTGCAAACCCCGACACCGGCTTCCAGCTGGCCTCCAACCGGCTGACGCTTTCGATGTTCAACCCCGCGCTTGTCGAGACCCCCGAAATGAACTTCCGGGACGTCTCCCCTGCCGACTGGTTCTATTCCGACGTCCGCTACGCCTGGGAGAACGGCCTCATGAGCGGCACGGGCGCAGATACCTTCGGTCCGCAGCTTGGCACCTCCCGCGCGATGCTTGTCACGGTTCTCTACCGCATGGTCTATGAGCCGGGCTTTGTGAACCGGGCAGAGTTCACGGACGTTCCCGCCGGCAGCTATTACGCCGCCGCCGTCAGCTGGGCCGCGGAAAACGGTATCGTCACCGGCTACGCGGACGGAACCTTCCGTCCTGACCGGCTCCTGAGCCGCGAGGAGGTCGCCGCGATCCTCTACCGCTTCGCCGCCTGGCGCAGCCGGAGCGTCACGGCCGCCGCAGAGCTTTCCTCCTTCCGCGACGCGGCGCAGATTTCCGCCTACGCGCAGGACGCGCTCCGCTGGGCCGTCGCCTCCGGCGTCCTCTCCGGCCGCGCAAACGGTACGCTTGCCCCCAAGGGCGCCGCCACCCGCGCGGAAATCGCCGCAATCCTTCACCGCTTCGCGCTCCTCTGAGCGCATCACAAACCCAACGGGGACGCCGCAACGCGGCGTCCCCGATTTTTCAGCTTCTGGGCTGTACCGGCGTGACGTTCAGGGCAGGATTCATGTAATAGACGTTCCGCTCGTCGAGCTTCTGGCGCAGCAGCTCAATGGCTTCGCCAAAGCGCTGGAAGTGGACGATTTCGCGCTCGCGCAGGAATCTGATGACGTCGTTCACGTCCGGATCGTCCGACAGGCGCAGAATGTTGTCATAGGTCACGCGGGCCTTCTGCTCTGCCGCCAGGTCCTCCACAAGGTCGGCCATCGGATCGCCCTTGACGCCGACGCCGCCTGCGCTCCACGGCGTACCGGAGGCCGCCTGCGGGTAGACGCCCGCCGTGTGGTCGATAAAATAGGCGTCGAAGCCGCCCTCGTGCAGCTGGCTTTCGGTCATGCGGCGCGTCAGCTGGTGCACAATCGCCCCCACCATCTCAAGATGCCCGAGCTCCTCGGTGCCGATATCGGTCAGCAGGCCCTTCAGCTCCGGGTAGGGCATGGAAAAGCGCTGGCTGAGATAGCGCAGCGAAGCGCCAAGTTCCCCGTCCGGCCCGCCGTATTGCGAAATTATAAGAGACGCAAGCGCAGGGTTGGTATTGCGGATATTCACCGGGTACTGCAGTTTTTTTTCATAGACAAACATCGTTTACGCCTCCGTTTCCGCGTCCCAGGGCCAGGGATCGCTGAGCCAAGTATAGCTGCCGTTCATCGCCGAGTCCATCTGCACAAGCGACGTCCCCTGCTGCTGAAGCTGCTGGACGAGCATCTGGTACTGCTCGACATACTGGTTGTAAAGCTGCACGGCCTCGGTATCCGCGCTGTGCGTATCCAGATAGAGCCCAAGCTCGTTGATGGCAAATTCTGCCGCGCTGAGCGTATTCATAAGCGTCTGGGCAAGCTCCTGGGTGTTGACCATGTTCCGGTATGGAAGGTCCAGCCCCGGGAACAGCGTTCCGCGGATGAGCGCGCAGGCCGCCTCGTACTGCTCCGGCGCGGTCTGCTGGAACGGGACGTAGGGATTGGCCAGGGGCGCGCAGGACGGCAGCGCGCCGTCTGCATCTGCGCAGACCGGCAGGGTAACCGGCTGATTCTGCGCTGTGTTCATCTGATCTGGCAAGATAAATCGCTCCTTTCAGGTTTCGGGCAAGCCATGCCCGGGCCGACAATCGGGCGCGAACGCTCCGTTGTCTTCTGAACCAGCATATGCCGTCAGGTTTCAACAGGTGCGCGGCCCGCTTCTTGACAGATTGCGAACCTGCGTGTATGATTGGCATGGATTTATGGACATTCTGATATCTGGAGGGATTTTCTTGCAAAAACCGATTCGTCTTATTACCGAAACCGGCGTTCTTCTGGCGCTGCTGGTCACCCTGCAGGCGCTGACAAAGCCGGCAGGGCAGCTGGTCACTGGCTCGTGTGTGAACCTGATTCTGGCGCTGGGCGCGATGCTCTGCGGCGTCTGGAGCGGCGCGGCGCTGGCGCTGATTTCGCCGTTTCTTGCCTACCTGCTCGGCGTCGGGCCGCAGCTTTTCCCGATTGTGCCGGCCATCGCGCTCGGAAACGTCGTCTATGCGGCGCTGCTTGCGCGGCTTTGCGCGGGCCCGGCTCTGCGGCCTGCGCGCAGGCTTGCGGGCGCGGCGCTGTCCGCAGCGGCAAAATTCCTGACGCTTTATCTTGTGATTGTACGCCTGCTCTGCAGCCTTCTGCCGCTTGCCCCGGCACAGCTTGCCGCCTTCAGCGTTATGTTCTCCTGGCCGCAGCTGTTTACCGCGCTGATTGGCGCTGGGGCGGCGCTGCTGCTTGCGCCGGTGCTGCAAAAGGCGCTGCGGCGCAGCTGAAACACGAAAGGAGCCGATTGTCATGCGCGGAGTCCCCTCGCTCATCACAAACATCCGAAAAAAGGTATTTACGGAGGTGGCCCGTATGGCCTACTCCGACGACGGCTATGCCCGAGCGGAGGATTTGCCGTACGTAATCGTTCCCGGCGACCGGCCGCTCCACCGCGAATCCGTCTTTCTTGAGCGTGCCATCGCCGCAGAGCGCGTGCGCCTTGCGATGGGCCTTTCCATCCAGAGCGTGCAGACGCGCACCCTCATCACCGAGGGAATGGACAACGCGGCCATCGCCGAGCAGTACTATGAGCCGCCGCTCGTCAACATCATCCCCTACGCCTGCCACGCCTGCCCCGGCCGGCAGTACCGCGTGACGGAGAGCTGCCAGAACTGCCTGGCCGCCTCCTGCCAGCAGGTCTGCCCGAAGGGCGCGGTAAGCTTTATCAACGGCAAGAGCCACATTGACTCTGCCGCCTGCATCAAGTGCGGCAAGTGCGCCAAGGCCTGCCCCTATCACGCCATCATCTACCTGGAAAGGCCCTGCGCCGCCGCATGCGGCATGGACGCCATCGGGCAGGACGAGCATGGCCGCGCCGTCATCGACCAGGCGCGCTGCGTGGCCTGCGGCCAGTGCCTGGTCAGCTGTCCGTTCGGCGCGATTGTGGATAAAAGCCAGCTCTATCAGGTCATTCAGGCCATCAAGGCCGGCGGCCCGGTGGTCGCAATCGTCGCGCCGGCCTTCATCGGCCAGTTCGGAAAGAACTCCACACCGGAAAAATTCACCACAGCCATCAGGCTTCTGGGCTTTGAACGCGTGGTGGAGGTCGCCGTGGGCGCGGATCTGTGCACGATTGAGGAGGCGCACGACTTTCTCCAGAAGGTCCCAAAGGAGCAGGACTTCATGGCGACCTCCTGCTGCCCGGCGTGGCACGCGATGATCCAGAAGCTCTTCCCCGCGCAGGCGAAAAACATCTCCATGACGCTGACGCCGATGGTCTACACGGCGCGGCTGATCAAAAAAGAGGAGCCGGACTGCAAGATTGTCTTCGTCGGCCCCTGCGCGGCGAAAAAGCTGGAGGCCATCCGCGCGGATATCCGTTCCGATGTCGACTTTGTCCTGACCTTTGAAGAGCTGCAGGGCATGTTCGATGCAAAGGGCGTCGACTTCGCAGCGATTGAAAACGGCGAATCCATGCGCGAGGGCACTGCCGCAGGGCGCGGCTTCGCGGTTTCCGGCGGCGTTGCGAAAGCTGTAACGGATCTGATTCATCAGGAACACCCGGAGCTGGAGATTCCGAGCGCCCGCGCAGAGGGTCTGCGCGACTGCCGCCGCCTGATGATGCAGGCCAAGGCCGGAAAATTCCAGGGCTATCTGCTCGAGGGCATGGCCTGCCCGGGCGGCTGCGTGGCAGGCGCGGGAACGATGCTTCCGGTGGAGCTGGCCGCAACGGTTGTCGGCCGCTACCAGAACGAGGCTGACATGGACAGCCCTCTGGAAAGCAAATACCGCGATACGGGAAAAAACCTGGATTGATCATTAAAAAACAGAAACGGCCGTGCTGTTCGTTTTTCCGAACAGCACGGCCGTTTTCAGAATTTTTCGCGGATTTTTGCAAGGCCGCGCGCCAGGACCGCCTCCGTGCGCGCGCCCAGCGCCAGAGAAAGCCACCGGTATTCATCCAGCGCGCCCTTCCCGTGCGGCACGGCATAGGCCCCCGCGTCGCTGCCGGGGGCCAGATATGCCCCAAGCTCCGCCGCCCGGCGCACCGCGCGGAGCTGCCCCTCCAGAATCGGCCGGACGGCCTCGTCCGGAAAGCGTCCCTCGCCCAGAAGATTGCCGACCGTGGACAGCGTCGGCACCCATACCGTCCGGCATTCCGCCAGCTGCGCCAGCGTCTCGTCCGATAAATACGCGCCATGCTCCACGGACTCGATTCCGGCCGCAAGCGCAGCGCGCACCGCCCCGTCCCCGTTCGCGTGGGCCATGACGGAAAAGCCCGCCTCATGCGCCAGGTCCGCCAGCGCGCGGATTTCCTCCGCCGGAAGAGATTGCTCCGTCAGTACGCCGGGGCTGGAAAAATCCATGAGGCCGGAGATCATCAGCTTGATAAAGTGGCCGCCCCGCTCGCGCACGCGCCGCAGCAGCGTCCGGAAGTCCGCATGGGTCTCGTAGCCCCAGCCGATGAAGCTGCCGTAATGCCCAAGGCGGTAAATCGGCGCGCAGGGCGTCCGGTAGGTCAGGCCGTACTCCGGCGCGAGGCGCGCGGCAAGCTCGCCCGCGCCCCATTTGTCTCCGCCGTCGCGCAGATACCGCACGCCGAGCGCCTGATAGCGCGCAAGCGTCGCGCGGGTCCACGCCTCGTCCGCAGACGGCGTATGCCGCGCAACCGCGTTTTTCCACCAGACGCCGTCCAACGCCATGTGGATATGACAGTCGCAAAGCTCCGTCACGCTTCTTCGCTTCCTTCCGGCACCGGGAGGTCGACCATCACCGGCGCGTGATGCAGGGCCGGCAGCACCTTTTCCAGCAGCTCCTGCACGGAAAACGCCAGTGTGGAGGAGTTGATGCACGGGTGGCAGCCAAAGCGCGCCTGCGCCGCAATCGGGCGGTCAATGACCAGCTGCACCTGGTTTTCCGTGTCGTTCATCAGGCCCAGCACGCTGACGGAGCCAGGCGTAAGGTCCAGCAGCCGCAGCATGTCCTCCGGCGGCGCAAACGAAAGCCGGCTCACGCCCAGAAGCTTTGAAAGATCCTTGGTGCGGAAGGGCTTCTCCCCTTCCATCATCAGAAGGTAAAAGGCCGTTCTCTGCCGGTTGCAGAGAAAGAGGTTCTTGCAGATTTTTTCCTTCAGAACCGCTTCCACCGCCTCGCAGGCCTCAATGGTATCTGCAAAATCGTGGTCGGCGCGCATGTACGAAACCCCGAGGCCGTCCAGCAGCGCATAGCAGCGGCGCTCCTTCGGCAGTCTCTGCACCAGGTTCTCAGGCGCGCCCTGATAAAGTGTCTGATCTACGTACATATCGTTAGCCCGCGCGGATGGAAAGCCCCTCCGCGGCGACTCCTTTCTCATAGGGATTACAGTAGGCGTTCACAGTATCCGCAACGCCGATGGGGTCCAGCACGTAATAGGACCCGCCCGAAATATTCTGTGCGCTGCCGGGCAGCATGCAGCTTTCTATCTGCCCCGTGCCGCACAGAAGAAGGCTCTCCGCAAGCCAGAGGAAATTTGCCCTTGTGAGGCTCGTATTCGTCCCCGACTGCAGCAGCTCCAGCGCCTGCGGCAGCTTCAGAAGGCTTCCCGGCCGGAGCCACTGTTTCGCAGCCGCGGACAGAAGCTCTCTCTGGACCGTCGTCCGGTCCAGGTCCTGCATCGCGTAGCCGTAGCGGAAGCGGGCCACCTGCATGGCCTTCTCCCCGTCCAGCTTCTGCAGGCCTGCCTTGAGGTCGATATAAAGCCCCTGCGCCGCGTCGGTATAGCGCATATCCATCGGGACGTCGAATTCGATTCCGCCCATCAGGTCCACAAACTGCTGAAACACGCTCAGGTTGACGATCGCATAGCCGTCCGGCTCGAAGCCGATGATCTCCGCCACGCGCATCATCAGCTGCTGCGCGCCCGCCGTCCCGCCCGAGGCCCAGCCATAGGCGGAATTGAGCTTCGGAACGGCGTATTCGCAGAAAATCAGCGTATCGCGCGGAATGGAGGTCAGGCTGATGCGCTTTTCCTTCCGGTTTACGGACAGCAGCATCATGGAATCCGTCCGGTAGCCGTCCTCGTCGGTTCCGGCCAGAAGGACGGTCGAGCAGCCGGACTTCCGGGCCTCCGCGGACGGCTCCACGGGAAGCGGCTGCTTCGCAAGGACAAAGTGGAATACGCCGGTAAGCAGCGCCAGCAGCAGAACCAGCGTGAATACCGCCCGCAAGGAGCGTCTGGCCCGGCTGCGGGTCTTTTTCGTTCTGCGGGCTGCCTGCTCGCTCTGCTTCTCCAGAAGAACCGTCTGCTCATTGTCGCCCAGGCCCTGCTCATAGAGCCACTGGGCATACTCCGCCGCGGTTTTCCGGGCCTTTTTCTTTCCGTGGCCGTGCCTTGTACCCTGAAGCCTGGAAAGCTCCTCCTGCTCGCGCTGGTGAAGCTTCTGCTCACGCTCCAGGCGCTCCTGCGCGCGGCGGCGCTGCGCCTCCTCACGGCGGGCACGCTGATAGTCCGGCTTTGACTGCTCATAGAACGTCAGCTTTCTGCCTGCGGGCTGCGCCCCGGGCGGCTGAGACGTTTCTTCCTCCGGCGCTTCGCCGTAAAAGCCCTCGTAGTCAATTCTGATATCCTCCGCGCTCAGCGGAGCGGCTTCTGCGCCGCTGTCCTCCGCGAGGATTCCCTTGACGTCGTTCAGAATCTCATCCACGCTCGGCTCATGCTGGCCTGCACCCTGTGTCGGGATTGAATCCATCGTCGAAAGCTCCTTTCCGCGCAGGCTTTTTATGGTTGAATTTTCCATTGCTGCGTGTTTTGACATTTGATTGTAACATATTTACACCAAAAAGTAAATACAAACCCGGCCCGCCGCAGCACCGGACCGGCACGCACAGCTTTTTGCGTTCCGGCGCTTTACGGATTCTCCTCCCTGGTCTGCATGCCTTCGCTCTCCGGCTGAACCAGGCGCTCGTCCAGCACCGGCTGGGTCACGGCCGTCAGCAGCACAACCGGCAGAACCGGTATCAGGAATAAAAACAGCAGCGCGCTCAGCGGCCACGCCAGAATCATGAGTCCCGCTGTAATCAGCAGAATCAGAAGAATCCAGAGATTCTTCCACGTTTCAATCGCCATCAGCAGCGCTGCGTTCTGAAGCGCGGTCCAGAACGGAAGCTTTAAAAGCGCCAGCTGGGGATAGAGCCAGGCCAGCACGCACAGGCCGAAAACCGCCAGAATCGCCGCGCCCACGTAGCTTGCCCACTCCGCAAACATTCCGCCGAGGAACCATCCGCCAAACGGCAGCGCCAGCAGCAGTATGGAAACGAGCGTCTTCTGCCAGAAATTCTGCCGGAATTCCTTCCAGAAGGACGGCCAGACGTCTCCGTAGCCGATGCGGTAATACTGCAGCACCACCGCATGCAGCGCGCACAGAGCCGCCGGAATTGTGATCACCGGCAGGCAGAAAACCACACAGATGAAGTTCGCGCGGATCAGGCGCGGAACATGGGTCGTCAGCAGGTACCAAAGCCGCGCGCCGGGCGTATTGCCGATCGGCGCGGCGTCGACCGGGTTCGGGCGATAAAAGCTTCTTCTTCGGGGCATACAGAGGCCTCCCCTTTTCTGATTTTGTATTTTAATATTTATACAGTATACGCCATTTCGCCGCTTTTTTCAAGTTTTCAAACAAGAACCGCCGCTCCGCACTTGTGCGGAGCGGCGGAGACTGTCAAAAAGCTGTACTTGTGCGGAGCGGCGTTTGGAGCTTTGCTCAGAATTTACCGAGGCGTCTTGCCTCTTCGAGGAAGTAGATGACGTTTTCGGTCGGGATGCCCTCGTGGAAGGAGTGGTCGGTCGCAAGGATCAGCGCGCCGTCCTGCCCCGCCGTGTCAATGACCTCCTGAATCGCCGCCGAAATCAGGGATTTATCCGGCTGGCACATGATGCCCGTGGCGTCGACATTGCCCACAAGCGTCACGCGGTCTCCGATGCGCTGCTTGATCGAAGCCAGGTTCATGCCCGAGCGGACCTGAATGTTGTTCAGCGCGTCGATGCCCATATCCGCCAGGTCCTCCGCCACCGCGTCCACATTGCCGCACGAATGCAGCAGCACGCGGCCGCCGGCCTTATGCCAGGTTTCAATCTGCTTTGCCATGGACGGGAAGAAGAATTCCCGGAGCTGGTTCGGCGAAATGAGGGTTCTGCCGTTCATGCCCAGGTCGTTTGCAAGGTACAGCGCCGTGCAGCCCGCGTCAATCAGCCGCAGGCCCAGCTCTGTCCAGAACGCGTCCGCCGCTTTGATGATTTCCTGCAGAAGCTCCGGCTCCTCGTAGATGGCCATGGAGAGGTTTTCAAGGCCAAGCGCGATAAACAGGAAGCCAAACGTACCGCGGAGGCTGCCGAAGACCGCGATTTCATCGCCGGCCTCCTCTACGCCCTCCTTGATCTGGCGGACGTCCTCATCGGTGACCTTGGCGCTGCGGATGCGCTCCAGCAGCGCCTCGTCCGCCTCCATCGGCGCAATCGCCATGCCAAGCGGCCAGGAGGTATCCGTCACGCGGGACTTGATGCCGAAGCGGTCCGTGAACGTGTTTTCCGAGTCAAACTCCGCGCGCGGCGGAATCAGGCAGGTGTAGGGCTTGCTGTGCACCGTCACGGCGTCCATGCCGAGAAGCTTTGCCAGCCGCACCACCAGCCGGCCCTTGGACTCATAGTTATCCTCATGCAGATAATCCAGATACATGTCCGGCTTGTTGATGATGTCAAAGACCGGCAGACGGTCCGCCTTCTGGTGCTGGAACGCGCAGAGCGTCCGCTGTTTTCCCGTGTAGCTCATATGCTCCTCCTCATTCTTATATAGAAATGGCGTTCTTATTTACGAACTATATTATATCGCGCAGCGGCCCCTGCTGTCAAGCGCCGCTGCGCGATAGCGGAAAAATTATTCGCCGTAGATGGACTTTCTGGCCCCGTTGATCAGGCCCATGGCGTTGTTGTACATGATGTTTTCAACCTCGGCCTTGCCGAAGCCCAGCGTCTTGCAGGCGCGCTTGAGGCTCAGAAGCTCCTCATAGGCGAAGAAGGTGATCTTCTCGGCTTCCTCGGGGCTGACCTCACGCAGGTGGCTGTCCTGGCTGGGATCGCCATAGAGTCCTGGCGGGATGAGGTTGATGTACGTACCGTTTTCTTCAATCCGGTGCGTGCGCATCCGCAGAATCGGCATATCCATGCCGAACATGGCATGCGTCGAGCCGGTGTTGCGCAGCAACTCCGTGATGGCGTACTCGCAGCAGTTCGCGCAGAAGTCGAACATCAGATCGGGCACCTCGGAAAGAACGTCAAAGGCGTTGCCGACGTCTTCCTTCGTGTAGGCTCTGCCGATGTGGGCAATGATCAGCCGGATGTTCGGGAATTCCTTCTTGATGGCGATAATCTGCGCCAGATTGACCGGGTCCTTCAGGCGGCCCGGACGCGGGATGTGCAGCATGACAATTGCGCCCATCTCGTTCAGACGCTCGAGCTGGTGCTTCGGGAAGAAGTCAAAAATCCGGATCTCGCGCTCGGGCAGATACTTCGGCGCCAGGTCCAGATAGGATTTGACGCCGAGCATATGGCCGCGGCGGATCTGATACTCAACCGCGTCGGCCGACTCCTGCGGATGGCTGTAATACAGCGCCGGGAAGCCAACCTTCTGCGCGGAATCCGCGACATAGGAGTTGTTGGCCGCAGAGGGGTCGCCGCCGGCAAACACCAGCGCCTTCATGTCCTTGCCCGGGAAGAGAAGCTCATAGGTCTCCAGCAGGTCCTCGATGGGGTTTTCCGCCGCAACGAGGCTCGGCCAGGTCACGCAGCGCTTCGGGTCGCCCACGGCGTACTGCTTGAGATCATTGAACTGGTTCTTCCAGAGGTGGCAGTGCACGTCCAGAATGTGCTCTGGGAGAAAGTCGCGAAGCTCTTTCTCATAGATCTCACGATCATGTGCGGTTACTTCAAAAAGTGCCATATAGTTCTCCTTTCTGGAAAGCGGTGGCAGGAACCGGGCCGTAAATCCGTCCGGCCCTGCCGGCATTGTCTTTATGCAAGCTCCTCTGCCCCGCAGTAGCGGATCAGGAAGAGCAGCAATGCCTTGGTAAAGTTATAGAATTCCTCGCAGTCGACAAATTCGTTCGGCTGGTGCGCGCCGCCGGGAAGCGAAAAATCACGCAGAACGCCGAAGTTGAAGCTGCACGCGTCCGGAAGGACGCCGACAAACGCGGAAAGATCCGTCAGGCACGAGCCCTTGACCGGAACCGCATGCCCGCAGGCCTTTTCCGCGCAGTCCTTCATCGTGCGGAAAGCCTCAGAGCCTTCGTCC
>CAKUHJ010000035.1 GCA_934655935.1 uncultured Oscillospiraceae bacterium
CTTCACACTTCCCCCGCTGCTCTGTCGCAGAGCTGCAGATCATAGTTTTTCGACTGTCTCGGTGCCGCCCGGATTGACCGGGCGGCACTCTTATGGTAGAATGGCCCCAAAGGGGGCGCTGATATGCACCTGATCGCAATCGTCGACGAGAATCTGGGAATGGCCTTCAACCGCCGCAGGCAGAGCCGGGACCGGCTGCTGACGGCGCGGATCTGCGCGCTGGCGGGAGAGCATACGCTGTGGCTTTCTCCTTATTCGCTGACGCTGTTTGACAACAGCTGCAGGGCGCGCCTGTGTGCGGACGAGCAGTTTCTGGAGCGGGCGCGGCCCGGAGAGCTTTGCCTGACAGAGCTGACCTCCCCGGCGCAGGTGCAGGCGCGGGTGGAGCGGCTGACGCTGTTCCGCTGGAACCGGAGCTATCCCGCAGATGTGCAGCTGGGTCTTTCTCTGGAGCGCGGGTGGCGGCTGATCAGCCGGGAGGAATTTGCCGGCGCGTCGCATCCGCGCATCACGCAGGAGGCGTACGAGCGTGTTTAAAAAAATTCTGCCGCTCGTGCTGCTGCTTTGCGTGCTCCTGTGCGCGTGCGGACTGCCGCTGCAGGCACAGACGCGGATTTCGCCGGATGAAATCCCGGCGTACGCGGGCGAGCCGTACGTGGTTCTGAACGGGAACACGCCGGAATTCCCGGAGGAGGATTTTACCACGGATTCCTTCGAAACCTACTGCGCGCTCGACGCGTGGAACCGCTGCGGCGCAGCCTACGCAAATATCGGGACGGAGCTGATGCCGACCGGGAAGCGCGGAGCCATCGGCCAGGTGAAGCCCAGCGGCTGGCAGACGGTGAAATATGACTGTGTGGACGGAAAGTACCTTTATAACCGCTGCCATCTGATCGGCTATCAGCTGACGGCGGAAAACGCGAACGAACGGAATCTGATTACCGGCACGCGGTATCTGAACGTGTGCGGGATGCTGCCGTTTGAAAACCTGGTGGCGGACTACGTCAAGGAAACGCAGAAGCATGTACTCTATCGTGTGAGCCCGGTTTTTGAAGGGGAAAACCTTGTGGCCAGCGGCGTGCAGATGGAGGCCATGTCCGTGGAGGACCGGGGCGAGAGCGTGATGTTCAACGTCTACTGCTACAATGTGCAGCCCGGAATTGAAATTGACTATCGGACGGGCGAGAGCAGGCTCCTCCCGCAGCTGGAGGGGGAGACGGAGACCTTTGTGCTCAACATCCATACCAAAAAGATTCATCTGCCGGACTGCGCGAGCGTTTCGGAGATGAAGCAGGACTACCGGCAGGACTATACCGGCCCGGCGCAGACGCTGCTTGCGCAGGGCTACACCGCGTGTGGGCGCTGCCGGCCGCTGGAATGAAGCATTTGTCAGGACGCTTTGTAGAAGATGTATTTTTTCTGCAAAGAGTCTTGACTTTTTTTGGACCTTCTGCTAATCTGTCTTTATCCAAAAGACACAACAAATAAAACAGTCCGCTTCTCACGGACGTTTGCAAGCTCAGGAAAGGCAGGAGGGCACATGGAAAGAAAAATGATGGACGCCATTGTCAAGCCCAGCGCGGGCGTGGGGCTGGAGCTGCGGCAGGTTCCGGTACCGGCGCCGGGACCGGGCGAGGTTCTGATCAAAATTCATAAGACCGCCATCTGCGGAACGGACGTCCATATTTACAACTGGGACCCCTGGGCGCAGCTGCACATCAAGCCGCCCATGACCATCGGGCACGAATATGTCGGCGAGGTCGCGGAGCTCGGCGCGGGCGTCACGGGGCTTTATGTGGGGCAGCGCGTATCCGGCGAGGGGCACATCACCTGCCACCGCTGCCGCAACTGCCACTCGGGCAACATCCAGTGGTGCAAGGATACCATCGGCGTCGGCGTCGACCGCGACGGCGCGTTTGCCGAATATGTCTGCATTCCGGAGTCGAACGTGATTATCATCGACGAGAGCCTGCCGGAGGATGTGGTTGCGTTCTTTGACGCGTTTGGCAACGCGACGCATACGGCGCTCATGTTCCCGCTTATCGGAGAGGATGTGCTCATTACCGGCGCGGGCCCCATCGGCATCATTGCCGCCGGAATCTGCAAATTTGCGGGCGCGCGGCGCGTGATCATCACCGATGTGAACGATTACAGGCTTGAGCTGGCGCGGAAAATGGGCGTGGACGCGGCGGTCAACACGGCGAAGGAGGATCTGCACGCGGTCATGCGCGCGCAGGGCCTGACCGAGGGCTTCGACGTCGGCCTTGAGATGTCCGGAAACGCCGCGGCGTTCCATCAGCTGATTTCGGTCATGCGCAACGGCGGAAAGGTATCGCTGCTGGGCATCGGCAACAAGCCCATTGAGGTCGACATGAACACGATCATCTGCAAGGGCCTGACGCTGCAGGGCGTCTATGGCCGCAGGATGGACAACTGGCACCAGATGTCCTATATGGTGCAGGGCGGCCTGGACCTGACGCCGGTGATCACGCATCGCTTCCATTATACGGAGTTTGAGCAGGGCTTTGCCGCGATGAACAGCGGAAAATCCGGCAAGGTCGTTCTGGACTGGACAAAATAAGGCAAATAGATTGTAACAGGAGGAATCTGGATGAAAACCGCACTGCACGCTTTTGAGGAAGAGCTCCACGCCATCCGGGAGGCCGGGACCTGGCGCGAGGAGCGGATTATTACCACGCCGCAGCGCTCGTGCATCGACACGACGAAGAAAAGCCATGTGGTGAACCTGTGCGCGAACAACTATCTGGGCCTTTCCGACGATCCGCGGCTGATTGCGGCGGCGAAGGAAAGCTATGACAGGTGGGGCTTCGGCCTGTCCTCGGTTCGCTTCATCTGCGGCACGCAGCAGATTCACAAGGAGCTTGAGCGCCGCATTGCAAATTTTGCCGGGACGGACGACGCGATTCTCTACTCCTCCTGCTTTGATGCAAACGGCGGCTTGTTCGAAACCCTTCTGGGGCCGGAGGACGCGGTGATCTCGGACGAACTGAACCATGCGTCCATCATCGACGGCGTGCGCCTGTGCAAGGCCAGACGCTACCGATACCTGAACAACAATATGGACGATCTGGAGGCCAAGCTCAGGCAGGCGCGGCAGGAGGGGTGCAAAAAAATCATCATCGCCACCGACGGCGTCTTTTCCATGGACGGCTACATTGCAAATCTCAAGGCCATCTGCGACCTTGCCGACCGCTATGACGCGCTGAGCATGGTGGACGATTCGCACGCGGTAGGCTTTATGGGCGCGCACGGCCGCGGAACGGCGGAATACTGCGGCGTGATGGGCCGCGTGGACATCATCACCGGTACCTTCGGCAAGGCGATGGGCGGCGCGTCCGGCGGCTATACGGCGGCGCGGCAGCCGATTGTGGATCTGCTGCGGCAGCGCTCAAGGCCGTATCTGTTCTCCAATACGCTGGCGCCGGCGATCTGCGCGGCGACCATCTGCACCATCGAGCTGCTGGAAGCGTCGACCGCGCTGCGGGACCGGGTGCACGAAAACGCGCGCTATTTCCGCGCGGAGATGGAAAAGCTCGGCTTCGACCTGCTGCCCGGCGAGCATCCGATTGTTCCGGTTATGCTCTATGATGCGAAGACCGCGCAGGAATTTGCACGCCGGATGCTGGAAAAGGGCGTGTATGTGGTCGGCTTCTGCTATCCGGTCGTCCCGAAGGGACGCGACCGCATCCGGACCCAGATTTCCGCCGGACATTCAAAGGAGGATCTTGATTTTGCGGTGCGCTGCTTCGGCGAGGTCAAGAAGGAAATGGGAATTTAACGGATGATATAAAAAATGCCCCGCGCAGCGTTTCGGCTGCGCGGGGCGGCGTTATTTCCGGATTATTTGAGCTCAATGCGCTTGGTGGCCGGGGCGGTTTCCACCTGCTTCGGCAGGCTCAGGCGCAGAACACCGTTTTCGTAGCTGCCGGTAATGTTGGCGGTATCGATTCCGGCGGTGTCAAAGCTCCGGCTGTAGGAGCCGTAGCCGCGCTCGCAGCGGACGAAGTTGCCCTTCTTATCCTTCTCCTCAAAGTCGGAATGGCGCTCGGCGGAAATGGTCAGGCGGTCGCCGTCCAGATCCACGTGGATATCCTCCTTCTTGAAGCCCGGAAGATCGGCCTCCAGCAGATACTCCTTGCCGTTGTCACGGATATCGGTCTTGAACTCGGTCAGAGAGTTGTCGGAGAAGAATGCGCGCTCCAGCTCATCAAAGTCATGAAACGGATTGTAAATGGAATGATTCTTACGAGTATAAGGTACTAACATCATAATGGCCTCCCAGTCATGATCTTCAATCAGATACAGATGATATTTTTGCTGAACGGCTTTTTGCAGCTCGTTCATTTCTTTGAACAATTATGATGATAGACCGGATATGTGAACGATTCTGCATGTTTGTATGAACACAATGTTAATTTTAGCACTCAGAGAATTTGAGTGCTAAATCAGGAGCGGCTGGAGCTGCTCGCCCGAAAGCGCGGCGCGGAGCGTCTGCGGAAGCCTGCGGAAATCCGCGACGAGCGAACGGGGCTTCTTCTGCGCGTCATCCTGGCCGAAGGGAACAAAATAGAGGTGCCGCCGGGTAAGAAGCGTGCCGATGGACGGTGCGTTTCCTGCAAGGCCGTCGTTCGTGGAGACGGCGAGCACCACGGGACGCTCATTTCTCAGGTGCGCCTTTACGGCCAGCGTGACCGGGCCGTCCGCAACGCCGGCGGCGAGCTTTGCGAGCGTATTTCCGGTGCAGGGCGCGACGACCAGCGCGTCCAGCAGCTTTTTCGGCCCGATGGGCTCCACCTGGGCGAGCGTATGCAGAATATCATGCCCGCAGAGGGTTTTCAGGCGCATGCAGAATTCATTGGCTGTGCCGAAGCGGGTGTCGGTGTGAAAGCTTGCCTCGGACATGATGGGAATGACGGCTTCGTATTCCCCGCACACCTCCGGCAGAATGTCCAGAACCGCGCGGAAGGTGCAGAACGAGCCGCACATGGCAAAGCCAACGGTTTTATGCTCCATGGGAATCTCCTTTCTCAGAAAAGCGCAGAATGCAGGCCAGAAGACATGCCGCAGCGCTTTCCGGATACATGCGCCCCGGAAGGCCCGGCGCGGCCAGAAAGCCCTGCGGAATGGGGGCCTCCGGCGCAAGCCCGCCCGGCGCGGAGGCAAGCTCCAGAAAGATGCACTCTGCCGGGAGGGCAAGGACGGCTTCCCGGCTGAAGACGGGTGCGGGAACGGTATTGAACACGCAGCGGCAGCCGGGCAACGCCCCGCACAGATGGTCAAAGCCGACGCTCTTCAGGCCGAGCGCGCGGCAGAGCGCCCGCGCGGAGGGGCTTCTGGCTGCGACGGTGACCTCCGCGCCGAGCGCGGAAAGCTGCCGGGCAAGGCAGACGCCGATCCGGCCCCAGCCAAGCACCAGGCACGGACAGCCGCGGAGCGTGCGCGGCAGGCGCTGCATGGCGATGCAGATAGCGGCCTCCGCGGTAATGGCGGCGTTTTCCGCGGCGAAAAGCGGGTCCTCCAGATAGTCGAGAACGCGGATGGGCCTCGCCTGCAGAAGCGTCCGTGCGCCGGAAAGGCCGCCGCCAAAGAGAACGGCGCCGGGGCGCAGCCGGTCCAGCACCGTCTCCAGGCGCAGCGGTGCGCCGGCGCGGAGCTCTGCGCCGCCCGGCTGGAGCGCAGGAACCGGCAGGAGCACAGCCTCCACCCGGTCAAGCGCTGCGGGAAGCGGCCCGGCAGGGGCGGAGCCCGGCGCCGGCCAGCTTTCGACGCAGAAGCCCCTTTGCGCAAGGAGCTCTGCCAGGCGGCGCTGGCGCTCGTCGGCACCGATGAGAAAAAAAGAATGAATCAAACGCATGCACTTCCTTTCCGCTCATTCTATGCGCCCGCGCGGAAAAAAAGCCCCGCCCGAAGGGGCGGGGAAGAAGAAAAAACGGCTGTTTCTGTGTTCCGGGCGTTTGTACGCACGGTCTGGTCAGCCGATAAACCACTGGGTCCAGTAGCCGCCGTCTGAAACATAGCCGACGCCGAGCGCGCTATAGTTTTCAGAAAGGA
This sequence comes from uncultured Oscillospiraceae bacterium, assembly GCA_934655935.1. Classification (GTDB taxonomy): domain Bacteria; phylum Bacillota; class Clostridia; order Oscillospirales; family Oscillospiraceae; genus CAG-170. The sequence goes on from CAKUHJ010000035.1 coordinate 6,073, forward strand.
TGTTCTCCCGGTGCGACGGCGAGGCCATCCAGGCCTCCACCACAGTCTCCGGCGTCTGGTAGCCCATGGCGATATTTTCGCCGGCATAGGAATAGGAAATGCCGAACTGCCGCATCATATCATAGGGGCTTCCATAGTTGGGGCTGGTGTGAGAAAAATAATGGCTTTGCTGCATATCCTGGGATTTGGCCCGTGCGCCGAGGCAGAGCGCCCCGTCCAGACGCAGGGCGGGAAGACCGGCCTGCGCCCGCTGCGCGTTGACCAGCCCGGCGACCGCCTGCTCATAGGCAAGGCTCGCACCATCGGACGGCGTATCCGGTGCGGGGGGCTCGTCCGGCGTGGACGGCGTATCCGGCGCGGAGGGTTCGTCCGGGCAGAAAAGGTTCTCGCAGAAGCGCTGCGAAAAGCCGCACAGGAGCTCCTGTGCCGCCTCGCAGACGAGCGCGGGACGCTCGCAGGCGGAAAAAGAACTGCCGGAGGAGGGCGCGGTATCCCTCCACCCTGCCGCCGAAGCTGGCAGCGCAGCGCCTGCACTGAGCAAAAGGCCAAGGATGGATGCGGTAATCTTTCTGTTCATGGTAATACCTCCTTCCCCTCCTTTTTACGCCTGTTCCGGCGCGCTTTCAAGCGGTAAATCCTGCCGCAGAGCGGGCAGGAAGGGAGAAAGGCTTGTATTTCCTAGCTTTTTTTGCTATACTGAGAACGCAGAGAAATGATTTCCAGCGAGGTATGAGAGCGATGGAGCAGCGTGGTTTTATTCAGAATATGCTGGACGTAAAGGTCCTGATTTTGTTTGTAGCGGCCCGGGCGGAGTATCCGGTAACAATGCAGCAGCTGTACGAGCTCTGCTTTCAGGACGACCGGCTGAGCTATTTCGATCTCAGCGTCGCGGTGCCGCAGATGGTGGAAAGCGGGCATCTGGAGCAGCTTCCGGACGGAAGCTACCGGATTACCCAGAAGGGGCGGGAAAACGAGCGGCTGACCTTTGATTCCATCGCCTTCTCCGTCCGTGAGCGCGCGCAGCAGGCCGTCGAGCGCTTTAACCGCGCCCGCCGCCGCAGCGACTTTATTTCCTATGAGCTGCAGGCCCGGGAGGACGGAACCTATACCGTCGTTATGAAGCTTTCCGATGAGCTCGGAAGCCTGATGCGGCTGGAGCTGGGCGCGCCGAACCTGACGCAGGCGCGGGCGCTGGGGCGTGCGTATGAGGAAAGCGCGGACGCCATTTTCCGCATGGTCATGGACAAGCTTCTGGGCTGAGGGTGCGTTCATATAAAATTTACAGCCGGCCGGGGACTTTTTGTTGAAGAATCCGACGGATTATGTTAGAATCAAAGCAGGGAAAAGCTTCCCGAGGAAGTACGAAGAAGTCTCGCGGCCCGGCCGCAGAGTCTTCGCAGTCCGAAACGAAAGGAGCGGCGATTATGAGATTTCACTACACCGAAAAAAAGGTCAGCCTGCCCGAAAAGGTCCACCAGTATGCGGAGAAGAAGGTTATGAAGCTGGAGCGCTTCTTCGGCGACGACGCCGACGCGCTTGTGACCTTCAGCGTGGAAAAGGACCGCAACAACGTTGAAATTACGGTCCATGCGGCCAACACCTACTTCCGCGCAAGCGAAAGCACCTCCGATATGTATGCCTCCATTGACGCGGCTGTTGCGACCATCGAGCGGCAGATCCGCAAGAATAAAACCCGCCTGGCAAGAAGGCTGCGGCAGGACGCGTTTGTCCGCACGCCGGACGTCACCTCCTTTGCCCCCGAGGAGCCGGAGGAGGGCGCGTTTGAGCTGGTCCGCACGAAGAAGTTCAACATGAAGCCGATGACCCGCGAGGAGGCCATCCTTCAGATGAACCTTCTGGAGCATACGTTCTTCGCCTTCCGGGACGAGGACAATGACGGCGCGTTCGCGGTTGTCTACAAACGGACAGACGGCGGCTACGGCCTGATTGAGGACGCGGAATAAGCGAACAAAGCTTGATATATGATATACTCGGCGCCCGCTGCCAGAAAGCAGCGGGCGCCGTTTTTTGCGTCAAAGAGACGCATGGATTTTATGCCATCTGCATCTGCGGGGCTTTTCGGGAGGGAAAAGATAAAAGCACCATAGGGGTTTTCGATTGGTAAAACAGCAAAGGCAAAGCAACCATGCTTATCCTGTTATCTGCGTGGGTCTCCGCAATGCAATTATGCAATGTCGACGCCTTCAATCCCCTCAGCCAGTCTGGCGGCTGACAGCTCCCCTTGGACGCCAAGGGGAGCCCTGGGTGCGGTGCAGGAGCGAAGAAAATCCCCCATCCGGCTAAGCCGGATGGGGGTTCGTGCGATTTACCGGGAAATCAGCTTCAGAAAGCGCATGAGGATGGTTGCGATCTGCGCGCGGGAGGCGTTGGCCTGCGGGGTCAGCGCATTGCCGCTGCCCTGGATGAGGCCGGAGCCGACCGCCCACTGCATGGCTTCCTTCGCCCAGCCGGAAACGCCGGAAGCGTCCGTGTAGCCAGAGAGGGAAGCGGATGCGGAAACGTCGTAACCCTTCATCTTCGCGTAGCGGTAGAGCATGGCGGCAAGCTGCTCACGGGTGATCTTGCCCTCCATATTCGTGCCGTCCGAAATGCCGTTTTCCATCGCCCATGCACGGCCAGCGGTGTACCATGTCGCGCCGCCGGAGGTATTGACTCCCTCCATGCGCGCCAGAATGGTCACGATCATGCTGCGGGTCGTGTCGGCGTTCGGATTGAACGCATTTGCGCCGGTGCCGTTCATCAGACCATTGTCGTAAGCGTACTTCACACCATCATAGTACCAGCTGCCGGAGGTCACATCCGTGAACGGGAGCTTCCTGCCGGTATCCGGCTCAGCGGGTTTGGAAGGCTTCGAGGGCCTAGAGGGCTTCGAAGGGACGACTGGCGGGACGGGCGTATCATTATTTTCCTGCCACTTTGCCGTCAGCGTCGTGCCGCTGGCAAGCGCGTCGGTCAGCGCTTCGTAGCGGGTCTCGCCGTCGTACCAGCCGAGGAAGGTATAGCCCTTGCGCGTGGGAACCGGGAGCTTTTCGCCGGCCTGGTCGGAATAATAGCTGCGCGTGAGCGTTTCTTCCTCGCCGATCAGACCGCCGTTCGCGTCAAAGTGGAGCGTCCACTTTGCATTGCTGCTGTCATGGATGGTCAGGTAGTAGAGCGTCGGCTCCTTTTCGCCCTCCTGCACCACAATGCGGAGCATGGTGGTATCGTCCGCGACCCGGATTGCGTTTTTCAGCAGATAACCGGCGTCTTCGTCATAATGCGCGTTGTTGACGATTACGTTTGCGCCTTCCGGAGCGTTCAGTTTGAGCGTCTGGTCTGCGAGCGCAGCGGCCTCGAACGTATAAACATACTTGCCGGACTCGAAGCGCAGCTCCGCAGTCTGCGTGCCGTTTTTGGCGTCTTCAAGCGTGACGCCGGAGAGCTCGGCGCTCTGGCCGACAGCTTCCTTGCCCGCGTTCTTGGTGAGCGGAACGACAACATAAATTTCTGCCGAGCGCTCGCCAAACGCAGAATGCAGCACGAACGAGGCGTTGACCGCCTTGATGAAGCTGATCTCGTCAAGCTCGACAGGCAGGCCGTTTTCATCGACGGCCCAGGAGATATCCATCGCGTCGCCGCGGTTGTGGACATCGCTGAAGCTGTCCTGATCGGTGCCGGAGCGGTAGGGGTTCAGCGGGGTCTCGATGTCGCCCTCGTCGTTGGCGTGTGCGTCGCCGTAGCTGAAGAGCGGTTCACGCGTCTTCTCATCGAGCAGCGTGCCGGTGAGGGTCATCTTGATCGGGTCAACGACCACGCCCTGCGAGCCGTACCTGTCGATGTCCGGATACTCATATCCCGGGAACGCCCCGGTCTCGCCCTTGGAGGTTTCATAGGCGGTGGAGCCGTCGTTTTCCTTGATGTACGTGACCTGATAGTTCCAGGTGGTCTCCGCGTCATAGTGCGCGCTGCCGGCAAGCTCGTACCACTTGTCGGGCTGGCCGTCGTTGTCCTTGTCCTGTGCGACCCAGATGCTGGCGGGCTCGGCGTAGCCGTAGCCGCCCTGGCTGTTGCCGTAGACGATGAAGTCAACGCCGTAGGGGTTGGCCGGGTCGTTTTTCAGCGGATTTGTGAGCTTATAGGTCATGTAGCCGCCGAAGTTGCCGCAGGTCTGGCAGTTCATCCAGTTGTTGGGCGGCGCGATCAGCTTATGCGTGCCATCATAGACAATGGGCGAGCTGCCGAAGCTCTTGTTGGTATACTGCGAGCCGATGGGCAGATACTCATAGACAGACATGATCTTGCCCTCGCGCCTGATCGTAACCGAAATCGTCTTAGGCTTCCCGTGCGGGTAGCTGAGCGTGAGGCGCAGCATGCCGCTGCCGTTTTCCAGCTGAATATCGGTGTCGCCTACGATCTCTGCGTCCGAAGCGCTGCCGAGCGTCGGATAGAAGTGAATGGTCTCGTTATCCGGCGTTCCATATGGCAGTGTAACCGTGAAGAGAGAGCCGTTGCTGCTGAAACCCTTGATGCTGCGGCGCGTGGTCTCGCTGCCGATGCTATAGGTAAGATCGGTGAGGCCCTTCTGCGTTGTAGCGTCAAAATGATCTGCGAATTCAAAGCCGTAGGTATGGCTGGCCGTTCCGTCTGCCGAGGTTACGTTCGCTTCGAGATATACATAGCCGTTTTCCGCAGCTGCGCTCAGCGTGCCCGTTACGGCTGCGCCGCTGAATTTGGGAAGTACGGTCAATTTGACTTCATCGCCGTCCTGCAGGCCCGGAACGAGGCACTGATAACTGTAGACGTCGGATGCGAAATCCGGAACATTCTGTATCTCGCCGCCGTTCACAGTGTAATTTGCCATTGCAAGCTGCGCATTGGCCGCAGTAGCCGAAGCAACCTTGAAATTGATCCGGTAGACTGTGCCTTCACCGGAGAGTGCGCGGCATGTCACGCTTGCCTGCACCGCACCCTTGTCCAGATGGTACGTAAATGTGCTGATGCTACCGTTTATGCTGCGCATGGTCGTGATCTGGATTTCTTCGGAATCAGACGTGCCTTCCGGAAGGATAATATCGTCTGTGACCATTACGTCGTCATCGCCGTTCTTGCCGCCTGCGCGGAAGCTGCTCATCGGAATGCTGATCTCCGCACCATCCCCTACATGATAGCTGATTGCTTCGAAGGTGTGGACGGATTCGACCTCCGAGCACAGGTGGAAGGTATAATAGTTGGTTCCGGTCTCGCCCTTCTGGTTGATAAAGGTCATCGGAACCGTGATATCTTCCGTCTCACTGAGGATGCCCGTGAAATACGGCTGTACCGGATGAACGAGGTAGTCCTCCAGATTGCACCGGATTCTGACCGTATCGCCGGTTTCAGCAAGGCCGTGTGTAATATTGAAGGTCCGCTCCCGGTCCTGGAAGAACATGTTCCAACTGCCCTCTGATACCGTACCCTTCACCTTGCCTTCTTTGTCGAGAACAACAATTTCCGGGATGTGCATACTGAAATCGACCATGTCCACGCTTCCGTCGCCGTTGATCAGGTTCAGCGAGTAGCTTTTCGGTTCGCCCTCGGACGGAGTTACGGTAATTGTTACCACCTGGTGGGTATTTCTCTTGAGAATCTGATGCGTAGAACTGTTCGTCATCTGAAACGGAACGCCGCTTTGCAGCGTCTCATTGACGCACTGCGGGAGCGTGAAGGAATTTCTGTGGTAATGGACAGTAATTTCCGCGTCGCTGCCCTCCGGGAGCGTCGCTGTAATGGTGCCGTCCGTGACCTCTCCCGTGCCGCTGGGCGCAAAATAGAGGGTATATTCTGTTTTGCCGGAGATAAAATTGCCCAGTTCGCTGGATTTCAGCTGCTTGCTTTCAAGCGTCAGACTGGCCAGCTCATTGCTTTCCTGACGGACTGCGCCGACATAGAAATAGACGCTGTAGGTGCGCGTGAGCTCGTTATCCGTCACCGTGATCGTGGCTACGGCCTTGCCGCCGCTGACCTGAACCGGCTGAGAGGATACCTGTGCTGCCGGGTTTTCAGGAGTGCCGACAAGCGTAAGCTCCTGCCCGTCTGCCGTACCCTGCGGAAGAATGACACTAAACGCATCTGTATTCTTGTCAAAGCCTTCCAACGCGATGGGTTCCGCCGCGCCGACCTTGTAACTCAGGCCGGACAGATAGTCAGAATGCTGCGCCGTGGTAAAATGGACCGTATAAGTGCTGCTGACCTCTCCATTCGCCGAGGTAATGTTGAGAACGGCGTCTGCCGCGCCATCTGTAAGCGTCAGCTCCGTTTCTCCGGTCAGGACGGCGCCGGGATTGCTCGTCTTCGGCAGGAGCCGAACCTGATTTGTGCCGTACGGAAGCGTTACGCTGTACTCGCGCCTGGAGGTCTTGAAGTCCGGCACGCCGATCGCCTCACCGGTACCGATCTGATAGGAGAGCGAGGAAAGCGCGGCCTCCGCAGAAAGCGGTAGGTCCTTGTCCTTGAGATAAATCGTATAATCACGAGGCTCGCCATCCGTGGGCGTCACAGTAATGACCAGCTTTGCCCAGTAATCAAATGTATTGAGGTTACTGACGACCTGAAGCATGCCGGTCGCAAGCTCGACGGTATCGTTGGTCTGTGTGTCGCCGGTACGGTTCACCGTGCGCGCTGTAATCTTCGACTCCGCGTTTGCGGCGATTGCCTGCGCATAAAGCTGATAGTATTGGGGACGCTGGAATTCGATGTTGTATTCTGTTTTGTCCGGGTCAAAGCCGAGATCCAGAGCGATGGCATTAGAAGTATCCGAGCTCGATACGGCGAACCGGCAGAGATACAATTGCAAATCCGCCAGCTTGTCCGAACTGCCGGTTTTCGGATAGCCGTACACCGTATAGGTTCGGGTGGTGCGTGCATCGCCCGCCGTCACGGTCGCCGTGGATACGATAACGCCGTTTTCATCGGGTGTCCCGTTCTGATACGTGACTGTCGCGAATTCGGAGGTTGGAACCACGTTCAGCTCCAGCTTATCACCCTCTATATAGGTCTGATAGACCCACGCGGGAGACGCCTGCGTGCCCTTTACATTGGTCAGCGCGGTGCCGTTTGCGCGGATGCTCTTGATGGAGACGTCGGGATCACGCAGGAACTGGAATGTGACATTGGTGTTGTTGGCTGCATTGCCGACATAAGCCATCGCGTTGACGGTTGCCGCACCATCTTTCAGCTGTACCTTTCCGTCCCAAGTTGTTTTGATCTGATAGCCGAGTTTGGGGTCAACAGTAAGCAGCGCGTCATCCGGCGTATCCGCCGAAAGGAAGATCTGCACAAGCTTTTTCGTCCTGTCGGTTTTATAATTTGCCTTCGCGCATTCGCCGCCGTCCCAGGTGTAAGACGGATTGGCGACAGGATACGGCTTGCCGGAATGCAGCCAGATCGTATACCTTGTCGTTTCGCCCTGCGAGGCAACCTCGACGGTCAGCTTACTCAGATAAGTTTGCATCGGCTGTGTTGCCATAATTTTTATAGCATTGTTTACAGAACCGGAGGCTGTCCTGTCTCCAGTCGATGTACCGCCATCCGCATTTTGCTGAATTTTCAACTTGACCGTGGCTTTTTCGTCCGGATGCGTCACAGTTACCGTCATTGGCCCCATCCATCTTGTTTTCTGCGTCGTCGTCTGAACGTGATACTCCAACTGTTCCGGCTTGAAGTTTTCCAGCTCATTGTATCCGATTTCCGCTTGCTTTGTTGTTGGCGCCGTGATTTTGATGCCGGTCGGCTTGGTGGAGATTTCGGGCGTCTCGCCCTTGAGCGCGGCAGCGATATCCGCCTCCGTTGCCGTCAGATTTTCAAGCACCGTCTTCGCGTTCGCGCGGAACGTTTCGTCCGTGCTCGCGGCGTATTTCCGGCACAGTTCGTCCTTGTTCGCCGCTGTGAAGTACGCTTCGGGCGCGCCGTCCCAGCCTGTATTCTGGCCTAAGTCCGCGCCGTAGCCATACAGCGAGAACTGCACGCGGATCACGTCGCCGTTTTTCAGGTTCCACTGCGAGGAGCCTTTGCTGATCAGTGCGTTGTCCACCGTGATCATCCAGCCGGACATATCGCTGTAGTCAAGCTGGCCGAGGTACTCGTCCGCGTTGCCGACACCCTGGAACTCGCTGAGCGTCTTTTTGCTCTTTTCCAGAATGATCTGCGGGACATTGAGCGTTCCCTTGTCGATGCCCTTGACGCTGGCCAGATAAAAATCGCTGCCGAAGGAACCAGTCTTATTGTATTCCAGTTTCTTGTCCTTGAGCATTGCGAGAATCGCATAGTCTGCTGTCAGGGTTTCGGCAGTCAGATCGCTGCCTGCCTCGTCCTTGACCAGCGTATTGATCTGATCCAGGGTGTACGTTGTCGGCTCCACGTAGAAGCCCTGCCCGAGGGTCAGGCCTTCCAGGGTAACGGTAACGGAAAAACCGTTGTCGTTCTCCCCCGCCAGCGCGACGGTGGGCAGCAGACCCACGATCAGCACCAGTGCGAGAAGCAGAGACAAAACTCTCTTCTTCATGTGTTTTCCTCCTTTTATTTTACAGAGCAAACGCTCCGTAATTTACATCCGGCGCACAGCGTACAAAAAGCCGCCGTCCATCTGAGTGCGCACGTTGCCCCGAAAAGCAAAATGCGCCGATCTCAGAACAAGATCAGCGGCAAAAGACGGACAAGGCAGACGCTCTGTCCGGTACAACAGGAAATCGCTCGCCGCTGCACATACCCTACACGGCGAAAAAGCCGTGGTAATACAGATCTTCTGACTTGCGTTAGGGAATGATAACATTCCTGCGCTCACTGCCTGCCTTCTCACAGATCTTCTCTGCAATGGCGAACTTTCGTCCCGGCGGATCGCTCCGCTTCGGCGTGGCCTCACGCGCACAGCACCGTTTCGTGTCGGCATAAATGCCTTCTTCTGAGCCTATCCTGCCCGAGGGTGTGCGGAATCGGCGTGTATTACGGTATCAACAATATTGAATTGAATAATGTCTCTCCGGCCCGGTTATGATAAACTCACCAGACCGGTCATTTGGTGTCGTAAAGCATTCTTTCCTTTACGACACGTTTTCGCGTTTCTTAACACCTGAAATTATACCCCATCAAAGAGAAAAGTCAACCTGTTTTGGAGAAAACTGTAGTTTTTTGTTGGGTATTTAGGCACATACGTTCCAATATTTGAAATATAGCTGAAATTAGGCTGTAAAAAGGCGTAGCTCTTTCGTTTAACGCCGTCAGAAGCGCCGTCAAGGAGGAACAATGGCAAAGTGTGGAGAGAACATTTATAAACGCAAAGACGGGAGATGGGAAGGCCGCTTTATTCGCAGCCGCAGGGAAAATGGTCACGCGATATACGGTTATGTCTATGGCCGGAGTTATACAGAATGCAAAGGCAAATTAAAGGAA
>CAKUHJ010000036.1 GCA_934655935.1 uncultured Oscillospiraceae bacterium
GACCGGAACCGTCCGGCTGGTGGACCGCATGGGCGAGGAGTTCCCCATCGTCAAGGACGCCGGAACCTGCCGGAGCGTTCTTCTGAACGGAAAGAAAATGTATCTGCTGGACAAGCAGGCAGCTTTCCGCGCGCTTGGAATCTGGGCGCTGCGGCTGCAGTTTACAACGGAAAATCCCGGAGAGGTCGACAAGGTGCTCTCCGATTATCAGACCGGCGGATTTTTTGACGCCGGAAGCTACACCCGCGGCCTGTATACCCGCGGCGTGGAATAAGGTGGCGTTTTTATGGAACTGATTCTTGCATCCAAGTCCCCGCGCAGGCAGGAGCTTCTGAAGCTGCTGGGGCTGCCGTTCCGCGTGGTAACCGCGGATGTGGACGAGACCATGGACCCGCTTCTGCCCGCCGGGCAGGAGGTTGCGCGCGTCAGCCGGAAAAAGGCGGCCGCCGTCGCCGGCCGCGCCGGAGAAGAGGCTGTGATCATCGCGGCGGATACCGTGGTCGTCATCGGCGGCGACGTCCTTGGAAAGCCGCACTCCGAGCAGGAGGCCGCCGGAATGCTCCGCAGGCTCTCCGGCCGGGAGCACGAGGTCCTGACGGCGCTGAGCGTGCAGAAGGGAAGCCGCGTCCAGAGCGAGCTCGTCTCGACCAGGGTCCGCTTCCGCGCGCTCTGTGAAGGGGAAATTGCGGCCTACATCCGCACCGGCGAGCCGATGGACAAGGCCGGAAGCTATGGCATTCAGGGCTATGGCGCCGTATTTGTCGAGGGGCTGATGGGCGACTATTTTTCGGTTATGGGGCTTCCGCTGTGTCCGCTTTGCCGGATGCTGCGCGCATGCGGCGTCACAGTTCTGGGGGAGGCCTGAAGGAGGCGGCATTCTTGAAGCATAATTTCTGGACCGGGCGGCTGAAGACCATTCTGATTGTCGCGCTGGTGGTTGCGGTCTGTGCGGCGGTCACGCTGGGCGTTGCGACCGGGACAAGCGTATTTGAAAATATCGTCGGGACCGTGCTCTCGCCGGTTCGCGCGGCGGTTGCCGCGATCGACCGGCAGGCCGAGCGCTACTACAACTATATGTTCAGCTACGAGACGCTGGAAGCGGAGAACCAGGCCATGGAGAAGAAAATTCTCGACATGGAGGAGGCCTCCCGCGAGGTGGAGGAGCTGAAGCGGGAAAACGAGCGTCTGCGCACGCTTCTGAAGCTTTCCGACGAGCACGAGGACTATCAGTTCCTCTCGGCCTATATCCTCTCCTGGGATTCCTCGGAGTACAAAAGCGCCTTTACCATCGGCAAGGGCACGTCCTCGGGGCTGGAGGAGGGCATGTGCGCCGTAACGGAAAACGGGCAGGTTGTGGGCCTTATTACAAAGGTCGGCCTCAACTGGGCGAGCGTCACGACCATTGTCGATTCCTCGCTTGAAATTTCCGCCTCCATCGCCTCCTCGGGCTATACCGGCGTGGCGCAGGGCACGTTCCTGGAGGATGGAACCAGCATCCTGCGCATGAATTATCTGCTGACCGACGCCATTATCAAGAACGACGATCAGGTCGTTACCACCGGCTCCACGCTCTATCCGCGCGGGCTGCTGCTCGGCTATGTCACAAATGCGAGCCTGGACGAGACCGGCGTTGCAAAATACGCGACGCTCGAGCCCTCGTGCGATCTGGATAAGCTTGAGCAGGTCTTCATTATCACCGAATATCAGAACCAATAAGCCCGCCCGGGCGGCGGAGGGAGGTGCGCGGAATGCGCGATACCTATAAAAATCTTCTGATGTGGACGCTTTACGCGCTCTTGTTCTTGCTGACGACCGTGCTGCAGACCGTGATCTTCGGCAAGCCGCGCTTTCTGGGCGTGAAGCTGAGTCTGGTGCCGGTGTGCGTGGCCTGCGTGAGCATGTACTGCGGCTCGGAGCGCGGCGCAATTTTCGGCCTTTGCTGCGGGACGTTCTGGTGCTTTTCCGGAGCGGACGGCGGCGCGTTCCATATTCTGCTGCTGTGCCTGTGCGGCGCGGTGTGCGGCTACCTGTGCGACCGCTATTTTGTGCGGAACCTTGTCTCTGCCATGCTGATGAGCCTTCTGACGCTTGGCTTCTGCCAGGGCATTCTGTTTCTGCTGCGCTGCTATATGGGTACGGCGCGCCTGAGCTCCGCCCCGGCGCTTTTGCTGCAGATCGGCCTGAGCCTGCCGTCGCTGCTGATTCTCAGCCCGCTCAGCCGCCTGATCCGGAAAACAGGAGGTGCCTGATGCAAAGAAAAATCCGAATCCGGATGATTGCCTTCATCCTTTTCATTGTGGCGATGATGTGCATGTTTGCGCTCCGGCTGTATAAGATTCAGTCCGAGGTCAGCGAGCAGACGCTGGTCGCCGCGGACGCCGAGTCGATCCGCTACCGGACCACCATGGAGGCCTCGCGCGGCAATATCCTGGACCGGAACGGCAACGTGCTCGTCTCGAACCGCGCAAGCTACAACCTCATTATCATCAACTTTGTCCTGATCAACACCGGCGACCCGAATGGAAATCTTCTGAAGGTCCTGAACCTCTGCGAGGAGCTGGGGCTGGATTATACCTCTCACTTCCCGGTTACAAAGCAGCGGCCGTATGAATACGCGCTGGACAGCCTGGATTCCTCCTGGCAGGGGTTTTTCCGAAAATTCCTGACGCACCGGGACTATGACCTGGACGTCTCCGCCTCGACGCTGATAAAAAATCTGCGCCGGGACTACGCCATTCCGGACGAGTGGACGGCAGACGAGGCCTACAAGGTCATCTGCGTCCGCTACGAGCTGGAGCTGCGGAACGTAGAGGGCGTCGGGCTTGAAAACTACGTGCTGGCGGAGGACGTGGACGCGCAGTCGCTGGCGGCGGTGATGGAGCTGGCGGTGCCCGGCGTCATCGTCGAGTCCAGCACGGTGCGGGAGTACAATACCGCCTACGCCGCGCACCTTCTCGGAGAGCTCGGAAAGCTCGGTCCGGACGAGGTTGACGAGTATCTTGCCAAGGGCTACGCCATGAACGCGCTTGTCGGAAAAAGCGGCATCGAGCAGGCCTTTGAAGAATACCTGCACGGCACCTCCGGCACCAAGTATACCACCGTCTCTCGAAGCGGCGAGGTTCTGGACCAGTACTATACCACGCTCCCGCAGCCGGGCAACAACGTGGAGCTGACCATCGATATCTCCCTCCAGGCCGTCGCGGAGGACGCGCTGGAGAAGGTCATTCTGGACCTGCGCGAAAACGGCGTCGGCCGGAAGAAAGAGGGCAAGGACGCCGAGGGCGGCGCAGTGGTGGTGCAGCAGTGCAAGACCGGCGAAATTCTCGCCTGCGCCAGCTACCCGACCTACAACCTCAGCACCTACCGCAACACCGTCGCAGGCTACAACGAGCTTCTTGAGGACCCCTACCGGCCGTTCTTCAACCGCGCGATTCTCGCGCCCTATCCGCCCGGCTCCATCTACAAAATGGTCACCGCCATCGCCATTGTGGACGACGGCGGCATTGACCCCGGCTTTATCATCGAGGACGAGGGCCTTTATACGCGCTTCAAGTCCTTCCAGCCCAAGTGCCACATCTGGAGCAAGGCCACCGGCGCGACACACGGAAAAATCAACCTGATGGAGGCCATTGCCTACTCCTGCAACTACTATTTCTTCGAGGCCGGCTGGCAGACCTACAATAAGTTCCGCGCCGAAGCCGTCAACCCGTTCGATACCGTGGCAAAGGCGCTCGGCCTGGGCGAGCCGACCGGCGTCGAGCTTCCCGAGGAGCGCGGTACGCGGGCCAACGCAGAGGAAAAGGCCGCCCAGTTTGAAGGCGACGAGGCCGGCTGGTACGACGCGGACGTTCTGCAGGCCGTCATCGGCCAGAGCCTGAACCGCTTTACCCCCCTGCAGATGGCCTGCTATACCTCGGCTCTGGCAAACAAGGGCACGCGCTACTCGGCGACCTTCCTTTCCCGCGTCGTCTCCTGGGATTATCAGGAGCTGATCATGCAGCATGAGCCGGAAATTGCAAGCCAGCTTGAAATTTCCGAAACGGCCATGGCCGCCGTGGACCGCGGCATGCGCATGACCGCCACCATCGGCACCGCCGCGGAATATCTTTCCGGCTACCCCATCGCCGTCGCCTGCAAGACCGGCACGGCCCAGTGGCAGTCGGCCACGTCCACGGGCGAGACCAGCGGCTCGGACCACGCGTCGTTCGTGCTCTACGCGCCGGCGGACGAGCCGGAGATTGCCATCGCCGTGTACGTGGAAAAGGGCTCGCAGGGCGGCAACCTCGCCAACGTCTGCATCCCGATTCTGGACGCCTATTTCTCGAATTCCACACATTTCGAAACGACCATCACCGAAAACATTGCAAACTAAGAGGAAACAGCTATGACCGATCTTTCCAGACTCCGAAACTTCTCCATTGTCGCGCACATCGACCACGGCAAGTCCACGCTGGCCGACCGGCTGCTGGAGGCCTGCCACAGCGTCGACCAGCGCGAGATGGAAAATCAGATTCTTGACTCCATGGAGCTTGAGCGCGAACGCGGCATCACCATCAAGGCGCGTGCCGTGCGGCTGGACTACACCGCGGACGACGGAAATACCTATGTCCTGAATCTGATTGATACGCCGGGCCACGTGGACTTCAATTACGAGGTCTCCAGAAGCCTCTCCGCCTGCGAGGGCGCGATTCTGGTGGTGGACGCGTCGCAGGGCATCGAGGCCCAGACGCTGGCCAACACCTACCTTGCCATTGACAACGGACTGGAGGTTCTGCCGGTAATCAACAAGATCGACCTGCCTGCGGCCCGGCCGGAGGAGGTCAAGCACGAAATCGAGGACGTCATCGGCATCCCCGCGATGGACGCGCCGGAAATTTCCGCAAAGAACGGCGTCAACATCCACGCGGTGCTTGAAAAAATCGTGCATGAGGTTCCCGCCCCCAAAGGAAGCCGCGAGGCGCCTCTGCAGGGCCTGATCTTCGACAGCCAGTACGATTCCTACCGCGGTGCGATTGCGTATCTGCGGATTGTCAACGGCGTTGTCCGGCCCGGCATGGATATCAGGCTCATGGCTACCGGCGCGGTCTATAAGGTTGTGGAGGTCGGGTATCTGCATCCTCTGGGCATGGTCCCGGCGGACGCGCTGGGCGCGGGCGAGGTCGGCTACCTTACCGCCTCCATCAAGACCGTTTCCGATACGCGCGTGGGCGATACCGTGACGGAGGCGCTCCGCCCTGCGGCGCAGCCGCTTCCGGGCTATCATCAGGCGCAGCCCATGGTCTTTTCCGGCGTCTACCCGGCGGACGGCTCAAAGTACGGAGACCTTCGGGACGCGCTGGAAAAGCTCAAGCTCAACGACGCGTCGATGTCCTTCACGCAGGAAAACTCCATCGCGCTGGGCTTTGGCTTCCGGTGCGGCTTCCTGGGGCTTCTGCACATGGAAATCATTCTCGAGCGTCTGGAGCGGGAGTATAACCTGGACCTGATTACCACGGCGCCCAACGTCGTCTATAAAATTACCAAAACCGACGGCACGCAGCTGGACGTCTACACGCCGCTCAATTACCCGGACCCGGCGGAAATCGCCGAGTCGCAGGAGCCCTACGCGAAGGTCAGCCTGATCTCCCCGCCGGAGTACGTGGGCTCCATCATGGACCTCTGCACCAGCCGCCGGGGCGAGTTCAAGGACATGCAGTACCTTGACACGAATCGGGTGGAGCTGCACTACTCCATGCCGCTCAATGAAATTATCTACGATTTCTTCGACGCGCTCAAATCCCGCACGCGCGGCTACGGCTCCATCGACTATGAGCTGGAGGGCTACCGCCCGTCGAAGCTTGTCAAGCTGGACATTCTTCTGAACGGCGAGATTGTCGACGCGCTGAGCTTCATTCTCTTCGCGGACAACGCATATGCCCGCGCCCGGAAGATCTGCGAAAAGCTCAAGGAGAACATTCCGCGCCAGATGTTCGAAATTCCCGTTCAGGCTGCCATCGGCGGCAAGGTCATCGCCCGCGAGACCATCAAGGCGCTGCGCAAGGACGTTCTGGCCAAGTGCTACGGCGGCGACATCACGCGCAAGAAGAAGCTTCTGGAAAAGCAGAAGGAGGGCAAGAAGCGGATGCGTACCTTCGGTACGGTCAGCGTCCCCTCCGAGGCCTTCATGGCGGTCCTGAAGCTGGACGACGAATAAGGAGGCGCGCTATGCCGCTCATTCAGGTTGTTGAAAACAGGAAAAAAAGTCTCGGCGTCTACGTTCACATTCCGTTTTGCCGCAGCAAATGTGAATACTGCGACTTCTATTCTCTCCCCGGCGCGCGCAACCGCGAGCGCATGGGGCAGTATCTTGAGGCTGTGCTGACGCATATCCGCGAGGCCGCGCCCGGCGCAGCCGGCTATGAGGTGGACACCGTCTACTTTGGCGGCGGCACGCCCTCGTTCTTCGGCGCGGCGGGGCTGAGCCGGATTTTCTCGGAGATCGACCGCCGCTTTGACGTCAGCCGCGACGCGGAGGTCACGCTGGAGGCCAATCCGGACTCCGTGACCTACCCGATGCTCTCGCACCTGCGAAGAGCCGGCTTCAACCGCATTTCGCTCGGCGTGCAGTCGGATCTGGACGAGCAGCTCAAGGCGCTCGGCCGGCCGCACACCTACAAGCAGGCCCAGCAGGCTGTTTCTCTGGCGCGCCGCGCGGGCTTTGACAATCTCTCCGTGGATCTCATGTACGGGCTTCCCAACCAGTCGCGCGAGCAGTGGATGCAGACGCTCCGCAACGTCATAGACCTCAAGGCCGAGCATATCTCCTGCTACGGGCTCAAGGTGGAGCCCGGCACAAAGCTCTGGGCGTACAAGGACTGCGCAAATCTTCCGGACGACGATGCGCAGGCCGATATGTATTTTTACGCCGTGCAGACGCTCGAGGAGTTCGGCTACCACCAGTATGAAATTTCAAACTTCGCGCACGACGGCTTCATCTGCCGGCACAACATGAAATACTGGGTCGGCGACGAATATCTGAGCTTCGGGCCCTGCGCTGCGTCCGACTTCGCAGGCCGCCGGTTTACCATTGCGCCGGATCTGGACAAGTATATAGACGGCGTCATGCACAAGGGCGTGATTCTTTCGGAGTCTGAGCTTGTGCCGCTCCGGGAGCGGGCGGGCGAGTATGTGATGCTGCGCCTGCGCACGATCGACGGCATTGAAAAGGGCGAATACACGCGCTCGTTCCTTCTGCCGTTCGAACCGCTGGAGGAGCTTCTGCTGCAGTTCCAGGCGCAGGAGCTCGCCGTGCAGGCCGACGACCGGTGGCATCTGACGCCGAAGGGCTTCATGCTCTCCAACCGGATTATTCTGGAGCTGCTGGAGGCCCAGCAGAAATCGGTCCCCCTGGCGCAAAAGCGCTGAGCTACCAGATATTGCGATACTGGCGCCCGCTGCGCACAAGTTTCAGCAAAACAGCCAAAAACGCAAAAAACAATTGACAAAGGCAGGGTTTATCCGCTATAATATCCATTGTATGTTCCCGCAGTATCCTGCGGCAACATGATTTTGACTCGCTGCGGCAGGGCAAACACACGGCCCCGCTGTTGAGCATATTTTTACAGGAGGTGTAGATTCATGGCAACTGTTCGTACCTATCAGCCCAAAAAGCGCCACAGATCCAAAGTGCACGGCTTCCGCAAGAGAATGGCTACCGCCAACGGCCGCAAGGTTCTGGCTCGCCGCCGTGCAAAAGGCAGAGCAAAGCTCAGCGCCTGAGCCTCTGCAGCTACACCGTAAATACAGTCATTCGGGGTGGATGGAAGCAGTTCTGTTCGCCCCATCTGTTTATCAGCTGACGTAAACCAAGGGGAAGGTCTGCCAAAATGAAGTTTTCTTCCGCGCTGAAGCTCAATCATGTCTTCCGCCGCCTCTACCGCAAGGGGCTGTCGGCGGCAGATCGGTATCTTGTGCTTTACTGCCGGAAAAACGGCACGCAGTACAACCGCCTCGGCCTGACGGTAAATGCAAAGCTTGCCCACGCGGTCAAACGGAACCGCGTGCGCCGGCAGCTGCGCGAAATCTACCGCCTGAACGAGCAGGCGCTCGTGCGCGGGGAGGACATCGTCATCGTCGTGCGCAGCCGCGCAATCGGCGCGGATTATCACGTGCTGGAGCGCTCATTCCTGACCCTGGCCGCGCAGCTGAAGCTTTTGGAGCGCGAGGAAGCATGAAGCGGCTTTTTTTATCCATGATCCGCTTCTACCAGCGCAGAATCTCTCCAGGCCTCCCACCCCGGTGCCGCTTTTCTCCGACCTGCAGCCAGTATGCGCTGGAGGCCGTTGAGAAGTACGGCGCGCTGCGCGGAGGATGGCTTGCCCTGAAGCGGCTGCTGCGGTGTAACCCCTTTTACAGGGGAGACTACTTTGAC
The DNA here is from genome assembly GCA_934655935.1 of uncultured Oscillospiraceae bacterium. Taxonomy (GTDB): domain Bacteria; phylum Bacillota; class Clostridia; order Oscillospirales; family Oscillospiraceae; genus CAG-170. The sequence goes on from CAKUHJ010000036.1 coordinate 8,411, forward strand.
CCGGTGCCCTGAGGCGGACGGCGTTTTTTCCGCCGTGCCTGAGAACGCCGGGATTTGCCATCACGAATGGAGGAAGACAATGAAAAAAATCATTGCGTGGCTGCTTGTTGCGCTGATGCTGCTTTCCCTGACCGGCTGCGTCGCTGCAGGCGTGGACTCGAACGACAAGTATGCCGACATGGAGCCCGCCGCCGCCGCCGAGGCCGCCGCTGCGGAGACCCAGGACACCACCAGTCTGTCCGATATCATCCGCGTCCCCTTTGGCTTCCTGATCGACTGGCTGTATATGCTGACGCGGAACTACGGCGTGGCGCTGATTCTCTTCTCGCTCGTGGTAAAGCTGGTGCTGTTCCCGATGTCGGTCAAGAGCAAGAAGAGCATGCTCAAAATGTCCCGCCTGTCTCCGGTTGCGAAGGCACTGGAGGCCAAATACGGCGACGATAAGCAGAAATACCAGCAGGCTGTCATGCAGCTTTACAAGGAAGAGGGCGTGTCCACCACGGGCGGCTGTCTGTGGTCGTTTATCCCGCTTCTGATCCTGCTGCCGCTTTACAACGTCGTGCGCGAGCCGCTGACCTATATGATGCACAATCCCCGCTCCATTTCTGCGGGCATTGTCGCCTTCCTGCAGGCAAGCGGCGTCAACCTCGGCACAAACAGCTACTACGCGCAGCTCTCCGCCGCCGGACAGATCGGCGCATATTCCGACGCCATCCGCAATGTTTCTGTGCTTGCCTCGGCAAAGCTTCAGAATCTGGACTTTTCCTTCCTCGGCGTCAATCTTTCCGAGATTCCGAACATCAAATTCTGGACCTGTGAGGGCTGGAGCGAGATTGGCCTGTTCCTGATCCCCGTCATCTCCGGCGTCCTTCAGATGCTCTCCATGCTTATCAGCCAGAAGATGAACAACCAGATTGCAACGAACGCCGACGGCGAGGTAGACCGGGAGGCTGCGAAGACCGCCAACCAGACGAACCTCACCATGATGCTGATGATGCCGCTCATGTCCCTGTGGATCGGCTACTCCATGCCGGCGGCCATGTCCATTTACTGGATCGCGCAGGCGGTACTCGGCTCTGTGCAGGATATCTTCCTGACCAAGCACTTCCGCAAGGTCTATGAAGCGGAGGACGCCGTCAAGCAGGAGCAGGCCGCGCTTCGCCGCGCGGAGGAGATTGAAAAGGAGCGCCAGCGTCAGCTTCGCCGCGAGCAGAATCCCGACGGCATCACGGATAACATCAGCAAAAAGAAGCTCCGCCAGCAGGAAAAGGAAGCCGCAGAGCGCGCCGCGCGCGTTTATGAGGCGCGCCGCAATCCTCAGAGCGAATCCGAAGAAGAGGAAAAGCGCCCGCTTTCCGGCGACCCGGCGCGCCCCTATGCCAAGGGCCGCGCGTATGATCCCGCGCATTATCGCAGAAAGGGCGGCGCGGAACCTGAAGCGGACGCTGCCCAGACGGAGGAATAAGCTATGGAAAAATTTATTACCGCCACCGGTAAGACCATCGATCTTGCCATTCAGGCTGCGCTGGAGCAGCTGAATATGGACCGCGACAGCGTGTCCGTCGAGGTCCTGGACAATCCGAAATCCGGCTTCCTTGGCATTGGCGCGCAGCCGGCCAAGGTCAAGGTTACCTACGAGGCGCCCGACGAGGCGCCGAAGCCCGCGCTCTCAAGCGCCTCGAGAAGCAAACCCAGGAAGCCCGAGGCCAGAGCGGACGAGCCCGCGCCGCGCGTCATCGCGCCGGCAGCGCCCGCCCAGCCGAAGCCTGCCGCACCGGCCCGGCCCGAGCCGCGCCCGCAGCGCCAGAGCTCTGAGCGCGCGCCCCGTCAGAGCGGCGAACGTCCGGCAAAGCAGCAGCCCAAAAAGCCTGCCCAGCCGAAGGCGGAAGCGCCTGCCCCGCAGCCTGCCGTCAAAAAAGAATATGCCCCCGCCGAGCCCGGCTCGACCGCGGAGCGGATTGAGCTTTTCGTCAAGGGTCTGCTTTCGCATATGGATTCCACTGCGGTTCCGCACGCGGAGAAGACGGCGGAGGAGGACACCTATCTTGTCGAGCTCGTGGGCGATGATCTCGGCGTCCTGATCGGCCGCCGCGGCGAAACGCTCGACGCCATCCAGCACCTGACGAACTACGCGGTGAACCGCGGCCAGTCCAAGCGCGTGCGCATCAACGTCGACGCGGAAAATTACCGTGTCAAGCGTGAGCAGTCTCTGCAGCGCCTGGCGCAGAAGGTCGCCGGAAAGGTCAGCCGCTACCGCCGCAACATCACGCTTGAGCCGATGAACGCCTACGAGCGTCACGTGATTCACGCAGCCCTGCAGGACTATCCCGACGTCACCACCTATTCCACCGGCACCGAGCCCAACCGCCGCATCGTCGTGGCCTACAGCCGCTACAAGAGCGCGGAGCAGGCCCAGCAGAGCGAAGAGGGCTGAGAAAGCCCGCCATACAAAAAACCGCAGGTCCGCTTCAAATGGAGCGGACCTGCATTTTTTACGTTTCGTCCATGCGCTTCGGGGCAGGCCCGGAGACGGCGGGCAATGTTACAGTTATGTTACAAAGGGCCGGGCCTTCTTGACATCCGCGGAAAGATCGGCTAAGATGGCGGCAGAGAGGGGGGCAGAGGCTTCTTTGCTTCCTTCCGGCGAAACTCCCGCGCGAATCGGGAGAAAATAAAAAGGAGGGTTTTCCGTCTATGAAGAATCTGAAAAAGGTTCTCGCACTGGTTCTGGCGCTCGTCATGGTTTTCGGCGCAGTCGTCACTTCCAATGCAGCGTTCAAGGATGCGGAGAAGATTACTGCGGACTATTCCGAAGCAGTCGACGTCCTGAGCGCACTCAAGGTTCTGGAAGGCTTCCCTGTTGGCGACAACTATGAGTTCCGTCCGCAGGACAGCCTGACCCGTGCCCAGGCCGCGAAGGTCATTGCGATCTTCGACAATGGCGCTACCGACATCAAGGAGCTCTATGCTGCTCGCTGCGAGTTCACCGATGTTGCTGCCAACCACTGGGCTCGTTCCTACATCGGCTATTGCGCGCATGAAGGTCTCCTGACCGGCATCGGCAATGGCAAGTATGACCCCGAAGGCGCCCTGACCGGCGTTGCGTTCCTGAAGATGGTCCTGAACGTTCTCGGCTATGATACCGAGAAGGAAGGCTACACGGGCGCGAAGTGGGCCGTCAACGTTCTCGCTCAGGCGAAGTCTGTTGGCCTGATGGACAACATGGCTTCCAAGTGGAACGCTGAGAATGTCATCACCCGTGAAGAGATGGCACAGATCATGTTCAACGCTCTGCTTACCGAGACCGTTGAGTATGGCTATGTCAACAAGAGCAACAAGAACAATGCCTATGTCACCGTTGCTGGCGCTGTCAACACTGGCAAGTACCTCGCTGAAGAAGCTTGGGGCATGTACAAGGCTGACTACACCGACAAGTGGGGCCGTCCGGGCTATCAGTTCAACAATGCCAAGGGCAAGAAGGTCATTGGCCCGTTCATGACCACCCCGAAGCTGACTGTCTACAAGGCTGTTGAGGGCTGCGATCTGGTCGACGCTGGCATCAAGGCCGGCACGAAGCTGGACACCTATTTCAATGGCTACAGCAACTACACCAAGGAAGCTGTCACCGTGAAGGACGTCGCCAAGACGCTCGACGGCGAAGTTTCTGCGCAGGGCCGTCAGACTGAGGTCTATGCTGACCGTATCGTCTACATCGACACCTATCTGGCTCGTGTTGACAAGGTCTACAAGGCAACTGTCGACTCCAAGGGTCACACCTCCCGTGACGCTTCCGTCGTCGCTACCGTTTTCGACGCGACCGAGAGATTCGGCGATGGTGTTACCACCGTTTCCAAGGAATTTGCAACTGACAAGTTCAGCAGAGGCGACTTCGTCCTCGTCAATGTCTGCAACAGCGCGAAGGACAGCCTGAACAACGACATCGCTGCGATGGAGCTCGCAACCGCCAAGAACGGCAAGGTTACCGCCCTGTCCACCACGTGGAGCCCGGTTGACAGCGTCAGGAAGATCGCTGCGATCGACGGCACCGACGTTGCTGCCAACATCACTGCTGCTTATACCTATGGCCCGATCGGCCTCGCCGACACCTACCTGTTCTACTATGACAAGCAGGGCAACGTCATCGGCAAGGATGAGCCCACTTCCGACTACTTTGTCATCGACAAGCTGTACAAGGCGAACGACGGCAAGGGCGGCTCGACTTATCCTGTCACCCTGGTTGACCCCTCCGCCACCAAGACGGAAGGCACTGTCTCCCTGTATGACCGCTTCGAGTTCGAGCGCTATGATGTTTCCACGACGGCCAAGGACAATGACGACTACTACTACAACCTGGTTCTGGCTGCAAAGGATGCAGACGGCAACTATGAGATCGTTGATCCCAACCTGACCGTTTATAACGGCACCTATGTCAAGGGCAACAAGTTCATCGACCTTGGCAACCGCGAGAAGGCTGAAATCAACGCGAACACCAAGATCCTCTTCCAGAGCACGGATTCTCCCGACGGCACCTTCACGGCGTATGTCGGCTATGCTGAGACTCCGTCCCTGTCCGGCGACACGCAGGTTGTTTACGATGCAAACGGCTTCGCTTCCATCGTTTACATCCGTGGTCAGCTGACCTCCTCCAAGCTGGTTTTCATCCCCGATGTGACCAATGGCCGCACGGTTGACCTCAAGAACGGCAACGCTGAGCTGTGGCTCAACGGCTATGTCCTCGAGGAAGGCAAGATGACCGCTACCACCATCAAGTTCTACAGCGAGTGGAGCTTTGACTATCCTGTCCACAACGTCGATCCCGCTAATGTCGGCATCTATCACGCAGGCCTGTACAGAGTCTATGAGCAGGGCGAGTATGCGGTCGGCGCTGAGGAGCAGACGCTGTATGTTGTCCAGCACGAAATCGCTGCTACCGGCAGATTCGCTCTGACCTATGCTGGCGATACCGGCTACAACACCATCGCTTATCTCGAGGACGACGCACCCTTCTTCGGAATCTGGACCGGCAAGTATGATGGCATTGATGCTGATAATTGCCTGCTTAAGGGCGGCGCAGTGAAGCTCGTCGAGAAGACTCCTGTTGAGGCTATGGCCGATCTCGAGGCTGGCGATCTGATGTACATCGACTTCAAAGATGCCAATGAGAATGGCGTTTACGATCTGAACGAGAAGGTTCTCGGCGTCTACCAGGTTGAGTATCCTGTTGACGTCACCCTCGACGGCAAGGTTGTTGGCCAGCAGCTGATTGGCAGCTACTTCAAGGAGATGAAGGTTCAGGTTGCTGAGGGCAAGAAGATCGTCTCCACGTCCCCCAACTATGGCAAGTCTGCTCTGTCTGAGATCTTCAGCATCAACTATGATGAGAAGAACGTTGCTACCATCAAGGAGAAGGATTCTGCCGTCGGCCGTATCTGGGCGCCCATCGCGTTCACGTCTACCTGGACTGAGGAATATCTGAGCACTTGGCTGCAGGTCGACACTGCAAAGCTGATTGGTGCGAACGTTGCTGTTTCGGGCAACACCGTTACGGTTACTGTCACCGACAGCAAGAACTTCAAGCTGTCTCAGCTGGATGAGGTTCTCGTTCCTGAGTGCAAGGCTGCTTCCAAGTCCTATCAGAACTCTACCACCAACACTGCGGCTGAGATGACCGATGACCTGGTTGATTATGCTGATAAGGCTGACCTCACCGTCACCGTTGTTTCCGGCAGCAAGACTGCAACCAAGGTTTACAACATCGTTGTTGTGAATACGACTACTGCGCCGTAATCACCGATTGTTGATGAACCGGTAAACAAACAAAGGCTCCCTCCCGATTCGTCGGGAGGGAGTTTTTTGTATCCGGAGAGCCGTCGGCGGTGCCAGTGGCTCGGTGTGTCAAAAACCTCGCAGAGCTTGCGCCCGCCGGCGCAAAAAAGCTTTCGCGTCCGATGACAGCGCAACTATGCACCCTCCAATTTTAAGAAAATCTATGATCAATCGTATTTTATCGTACTTGATTTGATATACCGAGAGAAACTGATTCGGAATTTGTTTCGTAAAAACTGAAAATAATTCCGAAAACGGAATATTTCTTGACGCGATGCAAATACTATTCTATAATAGGAACATCATATCAAGGAGGCGGCTGCATTGGTAGAACGCAAGGAATATTTGGGGCAACTGATCGGCTGGAAAGAGGAACAGGTCATCAAGGTTGTGACCGGCATCCGCCGCTGCGGAAAATCCACACTGCTGATGCAGTATCAGGCGTGGCTCCGGAAAAACGGCGTGCCGGACGCGCAGATCGTATCTGTGAACTTTGAAGAACTGGAATACGAGGAGCTGCTGGACTACAAAAAGCTGTACGCATATCTGAAAGAGCGGCTGGTCGCCGGAAAGACGACCTACATCTTCCTTGATGAGATTCAGAAAGTTCCCGACTTTGAAAAGGTCGTAGACAGTCTGTATGTCAAGCCGAATGTGGACATCTATATTACAGGCTCGAACGCATATCTGCTCTCCGGTGATCTGGCAACACTCCTGACCGGGCGCTATGTGGAAATTCGGATGCTGCCGCTCTCGTTTGGGGAGTTCCTTGCCATCACAGAGCTGGATGCCGAGCGCGGTCTTGCAGAATATCTGAGAGACGGTGCGCTGCCTTACGTCGCCAAGATGAGCAGAACGCCGGAAAAGGTGGAAACCTATTTAGAGGGCATCTACAACACGGTCATTGTCAAGGATATTGAGGACCGGCAGGCGCGCAGGGAAAGCGACCCCGGCAAGCGGAAGATCACGGATATTGCGCTGCTGAAAACAATCGCCAAATATCTTGCAAGCGTGGTAGGCAGTCCGGTTTCCATCCGCAGCATCACGGACTATCTGATCTCCAGCGGCAGAAAAATTTCTCCGAATACTGTCAATGACTATGTAGAGGC